>JAGXRS010000374.1 GCA_018335615.1 Hydrogenophaga sp.
CCCAGGGCAAACCCGCCGATATTGGCGGCTATTACCACGCTGATCCGGCCAAGCTGGCAGCGGTGATGCGCCCAAGTGCGACGTTGAACGCGATTATCGGCTAACAGGCACTGACCGCGCGGCCCTTTGGGTCGCGCGGTTCACTCTCCAACCGGGGCCACGCTATTCCCGGCCAGCTCCTCAGAGAAGGGGCGCGGCAGCGGGTCTTTGCCCAGGCGGGCGCGATAGGCAGGCAGGCTTTCGGCCACGCGCATCACGTAATTCTGGGTTTCGCGGAATGGGATATGCTCGATCCAGTCAACGATCCCATGAGCATCGCGGCCCCGCGGATCGCCATACTGTTCGATCCATTGCGCCGCGCGTCCCGGACCAGCGTTATAGCCGACCGAGACCAGCACGATATTGCCACCAAACCGGGCACCCAGCCCGGCAAGATAGGCTGATCCGAGCCGCGCGTTATAAACCCAGTCATTCAGCACATCTGAGGGCACATAGAGCAGGCCCAGATCACGCGCCATATCCCGCGCCGTGCCGGGCATGAGCTGCATCAGCCCCTGCGCGCCTGCGCCGCTGACCACCACGTGGTTGAATTCGCTCTCTCGCCGGGCAATCGCAAGGGCCAGCTCCATCGGCGTTGGCAGGTCAATATCCACCATCGGATGCAGGGCATAATAGGGGCGTTCCACGATCACCCCACGCTCTGCCGCCGTCTTGCCCAACATTACCTGAAGATGGGGCTGGTCAAGGTCTTCGAGCATATGGCCCATTTGCATAAGGCCGGTGCGATCTTGGGTTTCGGCAAGATGCAGAAAAAACCGCCGCGCAAGGCCCAGATCCCCCATACGCAGGGCCAGCGTGCCAATCTCATGCAGGTCGGTTTGCGCGAACGCAGCGCCGCGCCAATCGGGCGTGCCCTCGGCCCCAGCCAGACGTAGATCAAATGCCACCTTCCCCGCCTCAGCGGCCAATAGCCCGTAAAAACTGGTCTGATATTCGGCACCCTCGGCATAGGCCAGTTGCGCCGCCTCGGGATCGCCCAGCGCCTCTTGGGTGCGGCCAATCCAATAGCCCGCCCGCCCCAGCGAAATCGGCGTGGCGACAGCGGCACGAAAGCGCTGGAAATGATCAAGCGCAAGTTCAGGCGCGTCGAGATACGTCAGCGCCAGATACCCCGAAAGCCATTCGAGATCAGCAAAATTTGACCCATCGACCAGCTGATGCACGGACGCGATATCATAGGCCAATTGCGCCTCGCCCGCGCGCATACTCTGGCGCGCCAAGGTGCGCCGCCAGCTTGCCCAGCGCTCCGGCTCTCCCAGCCCCGCCTTGATCCGGCTCTGGCGCAAGAGAACAGCAATAGCATCCTCGGGCGCGTTGCTCAGGTGGCGGGTGAACAGTTCGAACGCGATGCCGGGATTGCGCGCCTCAGCATCGGTCAGCCCCCTGCCGCCGTCGCGCTTCACAGTCTCGCGCAACTTCGCAAAACGGCGCGCTTCTTGCGGGACCAAGGGCAGCATATCCGCCACATCCGCCAAGCCCCGCCAGAGCGCCATTTCCAACCGGGCCTCGTGATGCGGGGCCAAGAGCGCGCCGAACTCGCGCAGGAAATCCTGATGTTCGGCACCCGTCAGGTCCAACGTGCGCCACGCCAACACAAGACCAATCTCAGCCTCGCCTTGACGCCCCCGTGCCTGTAAAGCGCGCGCAAGATTAAGCGCGCCAGTGCCTGTCTGGGGCGTGTAGCCCTTATAAAACGCCAAAACATCGTCGAAATCAGCATGGGTCATCGGCTCTTCGCTCTGCTGACGCAGATAGTCTAGACCGGGCCAATGGGCGTTGCTGCCAAGAAAAGCGAGGATCGCATCCGGTTCGCCCAAACCCGCACGCAGACGGTGCCATTCGATCAGATCCGCAGCGGCGGTGCCGTCGCGCCGCGCCAGACGGGCAGCCACCTCCCAGCGACCTGCCTGCATGGCATCAAGCGCACTTGCCAGCGGGCGTGGTGCCTGCCGTGGCAGATCAGACGCATACCCCGGCGAAACCAACAGGCTCAGCCCCAAAACCATGATCAGCGCGCGCAACATCTCTTGCATTTTCCGCTTTTGCGAAGGATAGACAACGCCAGCCTAAGCGGCCCGCGCGCCCGCGTCCATGCACGATGCCGGTGCAGATGTGCGGTCTGCCGCCGATGGCCCGGAATACTAGCGGGTCCTGCCCACAAAGTCAGCAAGAGGAGCGTGTCATGTTCAGAGGATCTTTTCCTGCCCTGGTCACGCCGTTCAAGAACGGCGCAGTGGATGTGGAAACGCTCAAGAAACTGGTGGAGTGGCATATCGGTGAGGGCAGCCATGGGCTTGTGCCCGTAGGCACCACCGGCGAAAGCCCGACATTGACCCATCAGGAACATGAGATGGTCGTCGAAGAGGTGGTGCGCGCCGCGGCGGGCCGTATTCCGGTTATTGCGGGCGCTGGCAGCAACAACACGCTTGAAGGCATCCGGTTGATGCAGCACGCCCACAAGGTCGGGGCGAATGCCGCGCTGGTCGTGACCCCCTATTACAACAAGCCAACGCAAGCTGGGTTGATTGCGCATTTCACAGCGCTGCATGATTGCTGCGATCTGCCGATCATCATCTACAATATTCCGGGTCGGTCCGTCGTGGACATGACTCCTGACACCATGGGCAAGCTGGCGCAATTGCCACGCATTGTGGGGGTCAAGGACGCAACAGGCGATCTGGCGCGGGTCTGCGCCCAGCGCATAACCTGTGGCAAGGATTTCATCCAGATTTCAGGCGAAGATGCGACCGCCCATGGGTTCAACGCGCAGGGCGGGGTTGGCGTGATTTCTGTCACCGCCAATGTCGCGCCCAAGCTGGTGGCGCAGGTCCAAGAGGCAACGCTGGCGGGCGACTATGCCAAAGCGCTGGAATTGCAGGATCGTCTGATGCCCCTGCATCGCGCGATCTTTGTCGAACCGGGGCTGGTGGGCGTCAAATACGCCATGTCGCGGCTAGGGCTTTGCAGCGAAGAGGTGCGTTCGCCGTTGGTGGGCCTTAGCGATCCGACCAAGGCGCTGGTCGAAGACGGCATGCGCCACGCCGGACTGATCAACTAACCCATACTCGGC
>JAGXRS010000375.1 GCA_018335615.1 Hydrogenophaga sp.
CCCCGTGTCTTCCGCTTTTCATGGGGTCATTGCGCCGAGCGCGTGGGCATGACGCTGGTCGGCTGGTTCGAGGCCCGCCGCGAAAAGCGCGAAGCGGTGGAAGACCAGCGCATCGGTCAACGGGCGGCGCGAGAGCGCAAGAAGGTGGTCGAAGTGGATCGGGTCGACATCGAGGAGCACCAGCCGGTACCCGAGCCCGTGCCCGTGCCCGTGCCCGTGGTCGTCGAGCCGGCCGCGGTGGTGGATGCGCCCAAGAGCGAGCGGGTGGCGAAAGAACGCCAGAAGCCGCTGATCACCGAGATGCAGGACAACAAGCTCCCGCAGGTGGACCTGCTGGACAGTGCACCGCTGAACCAGCCGGGTGTGGACAGCCAGACCATGGAGATGACCAGCCGCCTGATCGAGAAGAAGCTCAAGGACTTTGGCGTGGAGGTGCGCGTGGTGGCGGCCGCGCCGGGGCCGGTGATCACGCGTTACGAAATCGAGCCAGCCACCGGGGTGAAGGGTTCGCAGATCGTGAACCTGGGCCGCGATCTGGCGCGCTCGCTGTCGCTGGTGTCGATCCGCGTGATCGAAACCATCCCCGGCAAGAACCTGATGGCGCTGGAGTTGCCCAACGCCAAGCGGCAGATGATCAAGCTCAGCGAGATCCTGGGCTCACCGGTCTACCACGACGCCAAGTCGATGCTGACCATGGGCCTGGGCAAGGACATCGGTGGGCAGCCGGTGGTGGCCGACCTGGCGAAGATGCCGCACTGTCTGGTGGCGGGTACCACCGGCTCGGGCAAGTCGGTCGGCATCAACGCCATGATTTTGTCGCTGCTCTACAAGGCCGACGCCAAGGACGTGCGCCTGCTGCTGATCGACCCGAAGATGCTGGAAATGAGCGTCTACGAAGGCATTCCGCACCTGTTGGCGCCCGTGGTCACCGACATGAAGCACGCGGCCAACGGCCTGAACTGGTGCGTGGCCGAGATGGAAAAGCGCTACAAGCTCATGAGCAAGATGGGCGTGCGCAACCTGGCAGGCTACAACGCCAAGATTGACGAAGCCAACGCGCGCGGCGAGATCATCGGCAACCCTTTCAGCCTCACGCCGGAGCAGCCCGAGCCGCTGGAGCGCCTGCCCTACATCGTGGTGGTGATCGACGAGCTGGCCGACCTGATGATGGTGGTGGGCAAGAAGATCGAGGAGCTCATTGCCCGGCTGGCGCAGAAGGCCCGGGCGGCGGGTATCCACCTGATTCTGGCCACCCAGCGCCCGAGCGTGGACGTGATCACCGGCCTGATCAAGGCCAACATTCCCACCCGTTTGTCGTTCCAGGTCAGCAGCAAGATCGACAGCCGCACCATCCTGGACCAGATGGGCGCCGAGAGCCTGCTGGGTATGGGCGACATGCTCTACATGCCCTCGGGCACGGGTTTTCCGATCCGCGTGCACGGCGCTTTCGTGAGCGACGACGAGGTGCACCGCGTGGTGGCCTTCCTGAAGGAGCAGGGGGGGGAGCCCAATTACATCGACGGTGTGCTGGAAGGTGGCGTGGCCGACGGCGACGGGGCTGACGGCATGGGCGAGGGCGGAGGCGAAGCCGGTGAGAAAGATGCCTTGTACGACCAGGCGGTCGAGATCGTGCTCAAGGACCGCAAGGCCAGCATTTCCTATGTGCAGCGCAAGCTCAAGATTGGTTACAACCGGGCGGCGCGCCTGCTGGAAGATATGGAGTACGCGGGGCTGGTGAGTGCGCTCACCTCCAGCGGCCAGCGCGACATTCTCGTGCCGTCCCGCGGCGAATGAGCCTGCGGATGCAACCTTGCCCGAGCCATCGGGTCAGATCGCCCATGATCAAATTGCTTTTCTCTTCAGCCGCGCTTGCGCTGGCGTCGCTATCGGCACAGGCCGATGGCCTGAAAGACCTGGAGCGCTTCCTGCGCGAGGTGGGCAGCGCGCAGGCGGGCTTCACCCAGGTGGTGACTTCCCCCCAACGGGTGGGCGAGGCCACGGCCCGCAGCAAGACGTCCAGTGGCAGCTTCGAGTTCCAGCGCCCAAACCGCTTCCGCTTCGAATACACCCGGCCATTCGAGCAGACCATCGTGGCCGACGGCCAGACGCTGTGGCTCTACGACGCCGATCTGAACCAGGTCACGGCACGCAAGCAGCAGGAGGTGCTGGGCAGCACACCCGCAGCCCTGATTGCGGCCGGCACCGACATGCGGGCGCTGTCGGAGGCTTTCGAGTTGAAGAGTGCACCGGCGCGCGACGGCATGGAGTGGGTCGATGCCCGTCCGCGGCAGAAGGAAGGCCAGCTGCAAAGCGTGCGGGTGGGTTTCCGGCAAGGCCAGCTGGCCGTGCTGGAGATCGCCGACAGCCTGGGCCAGCGCTCCGTGCTGAGCTTCACCGACTGGAAGGGCAATGCGCCCTTGCCGGCCGAGCGCTTCCGTTTCCAGCCGCCGGCGGGTGCCGACGTCATCCGGCCCTGACCTGTCCGTGCCCCCGTCCGCCGCACCGCACACGCCCCTGGCCGAACGCCTGCGCCCGCGCACGCTGGGCGATGTGATCGGCCAGCAGCACCTGCTGGGCGAGGGCATGGCGCTGCGGCTGGCGTTCGAGTCGGGTCAGCCGCACAGCTGCATTCTCTGGGGCCCTCCGGGTGTGGGCAAGACCACCATCGCCCGCCTGATGGCCGACGCGTTCGATGCACAGTTCATCACCATCAGCGCGGTGCTCGGCGGCGTGAAAGACATCCGCGAGGCGGTGGACCAGGCGCTGGCGGCGCGTGACGGCCTGCAGCAGCGGCGCACCATCGTCTTCGTCGACGAGGTGCACCGCTTCAACAAGAGCCAGCAGGACGCGTTCCTGCCACATGTGGAAAGCGGCCTGTTCACCTTCATCGGCGCCACCACCGAAAACCCGTCGTTCGAGGTCAATTCCGCATTGCTCTCCCGCGCTGCAGTGTATGTGCTGCAGCCGCTGGGCGAGGACGATCTGCGGCAGATCGTGGCGCGAGCCCAGGGCATCCAGGCGGTGCCCCCGATCGAGTCTGCGGCAACCGACCGGCTGATCGCCTACGCCGACGGCGATGCGCGGCGCCTGCTCAACACGCTGGAGACGCTGGCGGTGGCGGCGGGGCGTGAGCAGTTGCCCGAGGTGACCGACGCCTGGCTGCTCAAGGTGCTGGGCGAGCGCATGCGCCGCTACGACAAGGGCGGCGAGCAGTTCTACGACACCATCAGCGCGCTGCACAAAAGCGTGCGTGGCAGCGACCCCGACGCCGCCCTGTACTGGTTCGTGCGCATGCTCGACGGCGGCGCCGACCCGCGCTACATGGCGCGCCGTTTCATCCGCATGGCCAGCGAAGACATCGGCCTGGCCGATCCGCGCGCCTTGCGCCTGGCGCTGGACGCGGCCGAGGTCTACGAGCGCCTGGGCACGCCCGAAGGGGAGCTCGCCCTGGCCGAGTGCGTGGTGTACCTGGCGGTGGCGCCGAAATCGAACGCGGTCTACAAGGCCTTCAACGCGGCCAAGGCCTTCGTGAAGAAGGACGGCACCCGCCCGGTGCCCATGCACCTGCGCAATGCGCCGACGAAGCTCATGAAAGAGCTGGACCACGGCAAAGGCTATCGGTATGCCCATGACGAGGCGGGTGGCTTCGCGGCGGGTGAACGTTACCTGCCCGAGGGCATGGCTGAGCCCGGTTTCTATCAACCGGTGGAGCGCGGGCTTGAGATTCGCATCGCCGATAAGCTGCGCGAGCTCAGGAAACTGAACAATCAAAAGAACTAATGCAAACCGAATCCCGCTGATGCAGCGCCGCCGAGCGTTCTGAAATCAGGGGAAACCCGCGTCTGCTAAGGGCTTACACGCATGAGCCGCTTGTGACGCGTCGCTACAATCCCGCCACCAACCCGCAGTCTGTCCTGTTCCAAGGTCGAGCTGGCGGGTTTTTTGCTAAGTTGAAGCGGCCAGAACGGCGCACTGCCCGGTCTGATACAACTCTCGGAGAACTTCATGGAAACCTTGCTACAGCAGATCATCAACGGTCTGGTCCTGGGCAGTATGTACGCGCTGGTGGCCCTGGGCTACACCATGGTGTACGGCATCATCGGACTCATCAACTTCGCCCACGGCGACGTGCTCATGGTGGGCGCGCTCACCAGCTGGACCATCATCGCCGGCATGCGCGAATCGGCGCCCGACCTGCCGGGCTGGCTCATGCTGCTGCTCGCCACGGCCATTGCCATGGTGGTCTGTGCGGCGCTCAATTTCACGATCGAGAAACTCGCCTACCGGCCACTGCGCAATTCCTCGCGCCTGGCGCCGCTCATCACGGCCATCGGCATGTCGCTGCTGCTGCAGACCCTGGCCATGATCATCTGGAAGCCCAACCCCAAGTCCTACCCCACCATGCTCTCCTCGGAGCCGATCCATCTGGGTGGCGCGGTCATTTCCGTGACGCAGGTGACCATTCTGGCCGTGACCGCCATCACCCTGGCCGTGCTGATGTGGCTGGTCAACCGCACCAACCTGGGGCGGGCCATGCGGGCGACGGCCGAGAATCCGCGGGTGGCGGCCCTGATGGGCATCCGGCCCGACGTGGTGATTTCCGCCACCTTCATCATCGGTGCCATGCTGGCGGCCATTGCCGGCGTGATGTGGGCCTCCAACTACGGCACCGTGCAGCACGCCATGGGCTTCATGCCGGGCCTGAAGGCTTTCGTGGCCGCGGTGATGGGCGGTATCGGCAACCTGGCCGGTGCGGTGGTGGGCGGCATTGCGCTGGGCCTGATTGAATCGCTGGGCGCCGGCTACCTGGGCAAGCTCACCGGTGGCGTGCTGGGCAGCCAGTACACCGACATCTTCGCCTTCATCGTGCTGGCCATTGTGCTGACCCTGCGTCCTTCTGGTTTGCTGGGCGAGCGTGTGGCAGACCGTGCCTGATTCCGGGAGAACACCATGATGAACACCAGAATCGGCAAACTTGTCGTCTTCCTGCTGGCCGCCGCGGCGTTGCTGCTGCTGCCGATCATCCTGCAGTCCACCGGCAGCAATTCCTGGGTGCGCATTCTGGACATTGCGCTGCTCTATGTACTGCTGGCGCTGGGCCTGAACATCGTGGTCGGTTATGCCGGCCTGCTCGACCTGGGCTATATCGCGTTCTTCGCGGTCGGCGCCTACATTTTTGCCCTGCTGGGTTCGCCCCACCTGGCGGAAACCTTCCCGGCCATCAAGGCCATGTTCCCCGACGGCCTTCACTACAGCATCTGGTGGGTGATGATTCTCGCGGCGGTGGTCGCGGGCATTGTCGGCATGATCCTGGGCGCGCCCACGCTCAAGCTGCGCGGCGACTACCTGGCCATCATCACGCTGGGCTTCGGCGAAATCATCCGCATCTTCCTGCTGAACATGGACCGCCCGGTGAACATCACCAACGGCCCCAAGGGCATCAGCCAGATCGACACCATTTCCGTTTTCGGACTCGACCTGGGCAAGCGCCTGACGATCGGGGATTTCACCTTCCAGCCGGTCACGCTGTACTACTACCTGTTCCTGTTCTTCGTGGTGCTGGCGGTGATCATTTCCTACCGCCTGCAGGACTCGCGCATTGGCCGCGCCTGGATGGCCATCCGCGAAGACGAAATCGCGGCCAAGGCCATGGGCCTGAACACGCGCAACCTCAAGCTGCTGGCCTTCGGCATGGGCGCGTCGTTCGGTGGCGTGTCGGGCGTGCTGTTCGCCTCGTTCCAGCGCTTTGTGTCGCCCGAGTCCTTCTCCCTCATGGAGTCGGTGATGGTGGTGGCCATGGTGGTGCTGGGCGGCATCGGGCACATCCCGGGCGTGATCCTGGGCGCCTTGCTGCTGGCGGGCCTGCCCGAATTGCTGCGCCACGTGGCGCACCCGCTGACCGCCATGACGGACGGTCGCCTGGCCCCTGAGATCCTGCGCCAGCTGCTCATTGCGTTGGCCATGGTGGTCGTCATGCTGATCCGGCCCAAGGGTCTGTGGCCGGCGCCTGAGCACGGCAAGTCCTTGTCCAAATGAGCGGAGCCGACGACATGAGTGAAACCATTCTCAAGGTGGCCAACGTTTCCAAGCGTTTTGGCGGCTTGCAGGCCCTCAGCGATGTGGGCATGGAAATCCAGCGGGGCCAGGTGTACGGCCTGATCGGCCCCAACGGTGCCGGCAAGACCACGTTCTTCAACGTGCTGACGGGGCTGTACACGCCCGACAGCGGCACCTTCGAACTGGCGGGCAAACCGTATACGCCCACGGCGGTGCATGAGGTGGCCAAGGCGGGCATTGCCCGCACCTTCCAGAACATCCGCCTGTTCGCCGAGATGACGGCGCTGGAAAACGTGATGGTGGGGCGCCATGTGCGCACCCATTCGGGCCTGATTGGCGCTGTGTTGCGCACGCCCGGCTTCAAGCGCGAAGAGGCCGAGATCACCGCCCGGGCGCGTGAACTGCTGGAGTATGTGGGCATTGCCAAGTTCGCCGACTACAAGTCGCGCACGCTGAGCTACGGCGACCAGCGCCGCCTGGAGATTGCCCGCGCGCTGGCCACCGACCCGCAGCTGATCGCGCTGGATGAACCAGCCGCGGGCATGAACGCCACCGAAAAAGTGATGTTGCGCGAACTGATCGACCGCATTCGCAACGACAACCGCACCATTCTGCTGATTGAGCACGACGTGAAGCTGGTCATGGGGCTGTGCGACCGCGTCACCGTGCTGGACTACGGCAAGCAGCTGTCGTCTGGCACGCCCGCGGAAGTGCAGAACGATCCGAAGGTGATCGAAGCCTACCTCGGCACCGGTGGTGGGTGAGCATCCCCCACGCCACGCTGCGCACGTCATCCCAGGGGCAACATCGGCGGCCCGGCAGAGCCGGTTCCGCGATGTGCCGGGTGGAGCCCCTCGCGCCGGATGGAGCAACGAACAAGGAATAGAACATGGCAAATACTCTCTTGAAAGTCAGCGGCCTGAAGGTCGCTTACGGTGGTATCAAGGCGGTCAAGGGCATCGATCTGGAGGTCAACGAAGGCGAGCTGATCTCGCTGATCGGCTCCAACGGTGCGGGAAAGACCACGACCATGAAGGCGGTGACCGGTTCGCTGGCGTTTGAAGGTGGCGACATCGAGTACCTGGGCAAGAGCATCAAGGGCAAGGGCGCCTGGGATCTTGTCAAGCAGGGCCTGGCCATGGTGCCCGAGGGGCGTGGCGTGTTCACGCGCATGACCATCACCGAAAACCTGCAGATGGGTGCCTACATCCGCAACGACAAAGGCATTGCCGACGACATCGAGCGCATGTTCGTCATCTTCCCGCGCCTGCGCGAGCGCAAGGACCAGCTGGCCGGCACCATGAGCGGCGGCGAGCAGCAGATGCTCGCCATGGCCCGCGCGCTGATGAGCCAACCCAAGGTGCTGCTGCTGGACGAGCCCTCCATGGGCCTGTCGCCCATCATGGTGGACAAGATCTTCGAGGTGGTGCGCGACGTGTCGGCCCAGGGCGTGACGATCCTGCTGGTGGAGCAGAACGCGCAACGTGCCCTGCAGATCGCCGATCGCGGCTATGTGATGGACTCCGGCGAAATCACCATGACCGGCAGCGGCAAGGACCTGCTGACCGATCCGAAAGTGCGCGAGGCGTATCTGGGGCATTGAGCCGCCCTGCGGTACAGCGCCCCCCGCGCTGGCCTTTCGGTCGTCAAGCCTCCCAGGGTGCAACACCTGCGGCCCGTCCTGATCGGGTCGAAGGTCGGTTTCGCGGCGTTGTGCGCCACGGCACGTCGTGACAGTGCATGGACGCCATTGGTCTGAGCGCCGAGAGGTCGGCCCAGCGCAGGGTTCAAGAGCGGGGCGGCGAGCCCACTAAAATGCTGAGTTTGGCGCGGTTTTCGCGCTTGGTCTCGCCTGAGGGCGTGCGCCACCCTCACGTTCTGCCCGCGCGGCGCCCACCTGGTCCCTTTATGTCCCAAGCCAACTCCCAAAACCCTGCTGCCGATACCGGTGCTGCCACCTCCTCCGCGTTCGACGACAACCAGCTGATTGCCGAGCGCCGCGAGAAGCTGAAAGCCCTGCGTGAGGCCCAGCAGCAGGGCAAGGGCGTGGCGTTTCCGAACGATTTCAAACCCGCCGACAAGGCCGCCGAGCTGTTCGCCCTGCACGGCGAGGCCACCAAGGAAGCCCTGGAAGCCAACCCGGCGCGCGCCAGCGTGGCCGGGCGCATGATGCTCAAGCGCGTCATGGGCAAGGCCAGTTTCGCCACGCTGCAGGATGCGTCCTTCGGTCCCTCGGGCGGCCGTATCCAGATCTACCTGAACAACGACAGCGTGGGTGAAGAGCTGCACAACGCCTTCAAGCACTGGGACCTGGGCGACATTGTGGCTGCAGAAGGCGTGCTGTTCAAGACACGCACCGGTGAGCTCACCATCCACGCCGACCAGATCCGCCTGATCACCAAGAGCCTGCGTCCGCTGCCCGACAAGTTCCACGGCATCCACGACCAGGAAATCAAGTACCGCCAGCGCTATGTGGACCTGATGACCGACGAGTCGGCTCGCCAG
>JAGXRS010000376.1 GCA_018335615.1 Hydrogenophaga sp.
CCAGGGCACCACCGGTGGCCAGTGCGGCGCTGCTGGCGACACCGCTGGCGACCGAGGCACCCGCCTGCACGCCCGCCCCGACGATGGCGCCCACCGCCGAGGTGAGCAGCGCGGCGGTCACCAGGGTGGCCACGGCCCAGGACAGGAAGCCGTGCGCGGTGTCGCGGAAGTACACCTCGTCGCGGGCCGCGTCGGCCCATTTGGTGCGCAGCCGACCGGCGAGGTAGCCGCCCATGCCCGATGAGAGCAACTGCGACAGCGTCAGCCACACGATGGTGGTCACCCCGAAGGTGGTGGCGCTGATACCTTCGTTGGCCCAGGGCGACACGGCCGTCATGCCCAGCCCGGTGCCCAGGATCAGCAGGATCAGGCCGAGCGACGCCGCGGCCGCAGCGCCCGCGAACACGGCCGCCCACGACACCGCACTGGTGTTGGCCGAGGGACGGGCCAGGGTGTCGGCAAGCTCGACGTCGGGCGCCGGGGTGTAGACGGGAGCGGAGTAGGGTGTGGCCATGGCAGGGTCCTGTTGAAGCAAACGGGATGCAGGCAGGCCGGGGCCTTTCTGCGCTGCCTTGACCGTAGTCAGCCCCCCGGGGAGGGTCTGTTCGCTGACGCACCGTGGCGCTGCCGTGCGTCCGGCGGGGGCAGGGCGCCCCCGTTTCGGTGAACCGGTTCAGCGCGCCGCTTCGGCGAGCGCACGCGCGAGCCGGTTGTGCCGCTCCACCAGCGGCCCCAGGTCCACAGTGCTGAGCTGCCCTTCGCGCACCACCACGCGCCCGTTCACCACCGTGTAGGCCGCGGGCGGGCTGGCGCACAGCAGCAGGCTGGCCACCGGGTCGTGCACGGCGCCGCCCGCAAAGCCCAGCGTGCGCAGGTCGAACAGCGCGAAGTCGGCGCACATGCCGGGCGCCAGGTGGCCGATGTCGCTGCGCCCCAGCACCTGCGCGCCGCCGCGCGTGGCGAGGTGCAGGGCGTCGCGCGCCGTCATTTCGGCCGGGCCCAGGTCGCAGCCGAAGAAGGTCTTGCCGTTGCGCACCTCAGGCGGCTGCAGGGCGCGGCCCACGCGGGCCAGCAGCAGGGCCTGGCGGGCTTCGTTGACCATGTGCGCGCCGTCGTTGCTGGCGCTGCCGTCCACGCCCAGGCCCACCGGCACGCCCGCGTCGAGCAGGCGGCGCACGGGCGCGATGCCGCTGGCCAGGCGCATGTTGCTGCAGGGGCAGTGCGCCACGCCGGTTCGGCTGGCGGCGAAGAGGGAAATGCCCTCGTCGTCGAGCTTCACGCAGTGGGCGTGCCACACGTCGTCGCCCAGCCAGCCCAGTTCCTGCGCGTACTGGGCGGGCGTGCGGTTGAACTTCTCGCGGCTGTAGGCGATGTCGTGGTCGTTCTCGGCCAGGTGCGTATGCAGGCGCACGCCCTGGCCCTTGAAGCTGCGCGCCAGTTCGGCGCTGGCTTTCATGAGCGCCGGGCTCACCGAAAAGGGCGAACACGGGGCCAGCGCCACCTGCAGCATGGCGCCGTGGGCGGCGCTGTGCCAGGTTTCGATCAGGCGCTGGCTGTCTTTGAGGATGGCGTCTTCGCGCTCCACCACGGCGTCGGGCGGCAGACCTCCCGCGCTCTGGCCCACGCTCATGCTGCCGCGCGTGGCCACGAAGCGCATGCCAATGGCCTGCGCGCCGGCGATGCTGTCTTCCAGCCGCACGCCGTTGGGGTAGAGGTAGAGGTGGTCGCTGCTGGTGGTGCAGCCGCTCATGAGCAGCTCGGCCATGGCAACCTGGGTCGACACGCGCACCATCTCGGGCGTGAGCCCGGCCCAGATGGGGTACAGGCCGCGCAGCCAGGCAAACAGTTCGGCGTCCTGCACGCCCGGGATGGCGCGCGTGAGGCTCTGGACCATGTGGTGGTGGGTGTTCACCAGCCCGGGCGTGACCAGGTGGCCGCGTGCGTCGATGGTCTCGTCGGCGGCCTCGCGCAGGGTCGGCGGCAGTTCGGCGGCGGGGCCGATCCATTCGATGACATGGCCGCGCACGAAGAGTGAGGCGTCTGGCAGTTCGCGGCCCCTGGCGGGATCGGCGTGGTCAAGCGTGGCGATACAGCTGGCACCGTGGATCAGGAGCGTGCGCATGTCGGGGTCTTTCGTGGGCTCGGTGGTGCCCGATGGGCTTTGACGAAGAAAGGCGCACCGGAAGCACGGGATGGCCGCGGTGCCCGCAGCGCCAGTATGTCCCAGGTGGGCAGGCTGCGGCCCGTTGCATACTCGGGCGCCCGACCGTCAGGCAAGCACCACCACAGGCCCCGCGCGGTCGGGCCCATCAGAAGGACACGCCCATGCCGCGATTCGCCGCCAACCTCAGCATGCTCTGGAACGAGCTGCCGTTTCTCGACCGCTTTGAAGCCGCTGCCCGTGCCGGTTTCCGGGCCGTGGAGTTTCTCTTTCCGTACGACCACCCGGCCGGCGAGATCGCCGGGCGGCTCCAGGCACATGGGCTGGAACTGGTGCTGCACAACCTGCCGCCGGGCGACTGGGCGGCAGGCGAGCGCGGCCTGGCCTGCATGCCGGGGCGCGAAGACGAGTTCCGCGCTGGCGTGGCCCGGGCCGCGGCGTATGCGCCGGTGCTGGGTGTCAGGCGCTGGCATTGCATGGCCGGGCTGCAGCCCGCGGGCGTGAGCGAGGCGCAGGCCCGCGCCACCTGGGTGGCCAACGTGCGCTATGCCGCCGCCGAGGCCAAAAAGCTGGGCATTGCCGTGCTGATCGAGCCCATCAACACGGTCGACATGCCGGGCTACTTCGTGAACCGCCCGAGGCAGGCCATCGGGCTGATGGACGAGGTGGACGCCGACAACGTCTTCCTACAGTACGACATTTACCACGCGCAGCGCATGGAGGGCGAGCTGGCGAACACCATCCGTGAGCTGCTGCCGCGCATCGGCCACATGCAGCTGGCCGACACGCCTGGCCGCCACGAACCGGGCACGGGCGAGATCAACCACCACTTCCTGTTCCGGCACATCGACGCGCTGGGTTACGGCGGCTGGATCGGCTGCGAATACAAGCCGAAAGACCCCA
>JAGXRS010000377.1 GCA_018335615.1 Hydrogenophaga sp.
CTGGTGTGCGGCGGCCAGCCCCGCGTGTACGCCCGCACCGTCATCCCCGGCTGGACCCCGCACAACCCCTGGGCGCAGGTGCAGCGCCTCGGCCAGCAACCGCTGGGCGAGCTGCTGTTCCGCCTGCCCGACCTGCAGCGCAGCGCCTTTGAATGGAACGCCGACGCCAGCTGGCCGCAGCTGCCTGGCACACAGGCCGCGCGGTCGCTGGCGCGGCGCTGCGTGTTCATCCGAGACAACGCCCCGCTGCTGCTGACCGAGGTGTTCGTGGAGCTGGACGCGCCCGCACCGGGGCGCACATCATGAAGGGTGTGGCAGACTGCAGCGTTGACATTCACGGGTGCAGGCGTCGGACTTGCCACCCATCTTGCCAAGCCTGAGGAAAGCGCCCTATGCCCACCTGCTGGATCATGGCCGGGCCTAACGGCGCAGGCACAACCACCTTTGCTCCGGAATACCTTTCCCAGGTGGCTCACTGCTCCCGCTTCATCAATGCCGATCTGATTCCGCCGGCCTGTCGCCTCTGGCACCAGAGCGCGAGTTGATGGCCGCGAGCCGCCTGTTTCTGAGCGAGATCGAAGCGGCCACTGCCAATCGCAAGGATTTCGCCTTTGAAGCCACGCTGGCGGGCCGCAGTTACCTCCGGCTGGTTCGGCGGCTGCACAAGGAGAGCTGGCGCACCGAGCTGATCGACCTGGCACTGCCCAACATGGAAATGTCCAAACTGCGGGTAGCGGAGCGGGTGGCCCATGGCGGGCACAATATTCCCGCTGCAGACATCGAACGCCGCTTTGCCCGCCGCCGCTACAACCTGCTGGCCGTTTTCAGCGGAGGTCGATGCCTGCTGTTGTTTCATGAACAGCAGCGCCTCGCCAGAACTGGTGGTCGAACAGCGAGGCAGTGTGCGCAACATCGTGCATCCGCAACACCACGAACATTGGTCAAAGGAGGCCGCGCCCTGACCCACACATCAGCCCCCCCATCAGCCCAGGCACAAACCATGCTGCGGGCGCTGCAGCATGCCGTGGCCAAGAACCTGGAGAAAAAGCAGAAGCTGGGCCAGTACGCGGTGGTCTGGCGCAACGGGCGCCCTGTGCAGACAGGGCCTGATGCTCCAAAAACGCCCTCGTGAATACAAGGAGCGGCTGCGCGTGCGAGGCGCAGGCGCTGGACCTATGAGCCTCGACTACCTGATCTTTGACGCCAGCGACGATGGCGAAGGCACCGGCACCTGGGACGCCATGGCGAGCGTGCGGGCGGCCGATGTGCGTGCCGTGCTGGCCGAACTACAGACCGTGCTGAGCTGGGCAGACCAGCACAGCCCCGGACCGCGCGGCCCGCTGGACGAAGGCGGCGCGTGGGACGCGGACGAACAGGTGCAGTCGGACGGCGAGTGGACCACCGTGACGCTGACGATCACCGGGCCCTGGGAATGGGGCGAGGCGATGGTGGCGCACTTTTCGGCAGGCTGAACACAGGCCTCAGCCCTTGCCGCCGTTGGCCACCCGCCGCACGGCCAGCGCCACCTGCGCGGCGCGGCGGCGCAGGTCCACCACTTCGGTGGACTGGTCGAGCTGGCGCAGTTCGCGCATGACGGCGCGGGCGGGCTCGACCAGGGACTGGCAGCGGCGGCGGTCGGGGGGCTGGCCGCGGATCACGCTCAGGGCGTCGAGCACGCGGTGGAGCACCTCGATGTTTTCGCTGCTGTGCCGGATGATGGCCGCGAAGGACAAGCGCACCAGTTCGGACAGGTCGGTGGCGGGCGTCACGAGGCGCAACACGCCTTCGTGCCAGCGCCACTGGGCGGGCGGTTCGCGCTCGGCCACGCGCACCAGCAGCGCACTGAGCTGGTCCACGCACATGCAGGCGGTGGTGGGGTCGTTGATGCCGGGCGAGAGCGCTTTCACCGCCATGTCCACCAGTTGCTGGAAGCCGAAGGCCGGGTCCTGCTCGACGGTGCGCTGGCGCCCCAGGCTGACCCACGCGTGCAGCTGTTTCTGCTCTTCGGCGGTCAGGGGCTGTGAGCCGCTCAACTCCAGCAAGGGGGCTCCCGCCACAATGAAGGCGCCGTTTTTGGGCAGACGCGCCACACGGTCGGCCGCCACCACGAAGTGCAGCAAGGGGTCTGAGTCGACACCGAGCACATAACCGGCGTGAGCCGCCGGCAGAACGGTCCACGCCGTGGGCAGAGGCGGCGGCTGGTGGGCCGGTGGCGGCTGTTTCGGAAACTGCACGTCGATGGCGGCCTGGGTCTCGAGTTCGATCTCTTCGAGGATGGACGCGGCCTGCACGCTGTCGGCCATGTGGTGGATGAAGTAGACCAGCAGGCCGACGGCAGCCACGGCATAGACCACGGCGCCCACCACCGCCACCGAGGGCACGAATTCCTCGTCGCCGGGGCCGCGCACGCTGTGCATGACCACCAGGCAGTAGACAAAGATGCCGAGGAACACGCCCAGCACGGCCTGCGTGATGCGGTCGCGCATGAAGCTGCGCAGGATACGCGGCGAGAACTGGCTGGACGCCAGCGTCAGCACCACCATGGTGACGGAGAACACCACGCCGGCCACCGTCATGGTGGAGGTGGCGATGGCGCTGAGCATGGAGCGCGCGCTTTCCGGGCCACCCTTGAGCAGGTAGGCCCAGAAAGTGTCGGGCCCAGGGTCCACGCGCGGCTCGAGCGCGATCAGGCCCACTGCCGTCGTGAGTGAGGCGCCGATCACCAGCGCCGGGACAAACCAGAGGCTTGCGCGCAGGCCGATCCAAATGCGCTGTACGCGGTTCATGGGGTGGGGCGCTCCCTGTTGCGCCGCCGGGGGCAGCGAACACCCAGCATAGCCCGGCCATGACGCCGCTCGCGGCAGAGCGAACGATTCGATGCGCCTGTTACCGCCGAGCTGGTGGGCCAGCGGCGTGCGCCGCCGCGTTATTGCCCGGTGAAACGCGCCGGGCGCTTCTCGATGAAGGACTGAACACCTTCACGGGCGTCGTCGCTGCGCGCCAGGCGCTGCTGCACCGCCTGGAAGTCGGACGTGGCCGCTGCCGGCCCCTGCTCCA
The DNA here is from genome assembly GCA_018335615.1 of Hydrogenophaga sp. Classification (GTDB taxonomy): domain Bacteria; phylum Pseudomonadota; class Gammaproteobacteria; order Burkholderiales; family Burkholderiaceae_C; genus Hydrogenophaga. The sequence continues at coordinate 3,058 of JAGXRS010000377.1, forward strand.
CCGCCTTCACGGCGTTCAGCCGCGTGGCCACCACGGCCAGCGGCGCCTGCGCGGCAATGGCGGTGGCGATGCGCAGCGCTTCATCCAGTTCCTGCCCGGCGGGCACCACGCGCTGCACGAAATGCAGGCGCAGGGCTTCTGCGCTGTCGAACTCGTCGCCGGTGAGCAGGTGCAGCAGCGCATTGCCCAGGCCAGCGCGTTCGGCCATGCGCAGGGTGGCGCCACCGGTGGCCATGATGCCGCGCTGGACTTCCAGCTGCGAGAAGCGGCAGTTGTCGGCCGCCACCACGATGTCGGCCGCCAGCATCAGCTCGATGCCCAGCGTGAAGGTGATGCCCTTGACGGCCACCACCACCGGCTTGCTGCGCCGCGCGCAGCCGGCATGGCCGAGATCGGTCGGGTCGACCAGCCCCGTCGGGATGGCGCGCTCGCCGCGCTGCATGAGCGGGGCGAAACTGGGCAGGTCCAGCCCCGCGGTGAAGTGGTCGCCCACGGCGTGCAGCACGCCCACGCGCAGCTCGGGCGTGTGGTCAAGCCGGGTGTACGCCTCGGCCAGTGCCCCCAGCATGGCCGGCGTGAAGCCGTTGCGCTTGGCCGGGCGGTCGATGCCCATGAGCAGCAGCGGGCCGCGTGTCTCGACGAGGATGCGGCCTTCGGCAGGGGAAGTGACGGTGTGGTTCATGCCGACCATCGTAGGTGTCTACGGTTGGCGCGTCAGTCAACTGAAGCGCACGCCGATGAAGCCGCTGGCGGCTCCGTCGGGCCAGCCGTCGCGCGGCCCCGAGCGAATGCCTGCGTCAGCAGATCGCGCGGAGCCGGGCCCCCGGCATGGCCCGGCTTGCGGGCGGTATCCCGCTGGCACCGCGCGGCGCGGCGGTGGTCACTTGATCCGCTGCAGATCCAGCGCCGACACCGCGCCCGCCTGGTTGCCCCAGGACTGGCGAATGAAACTCGCCACGGCGGCGATCTCGGCATTGTTCAGCACGGTGCGGTAGGGCGGCATGCCATAGGGCTGTGGATGGCCGGCGGTGGCCGGTGCAAAGCCGCCGCTGAGGATGGCCTGCAGCGTGTTCACGCTGGAGGGCATGGTCACCGCGCGGTTGCCGGCCAGGGCCGGGTAGGCGCCGGGGGCACCTTCACCGCGCTCGCCATGGCAGTCGATGCAGTGCTGGCGGTACACCTGCTCGCCCAGTGCCAGCTGTGCCGACTCGGCCGGCACGAACGGCCCGGCGGGGGCGGGCCCGCGGTCCAGCCCCTGCAGGTAGACCGCCATGGCGCGCAGGTCGGCCTCGTCCATGTGCTGTGTGCTGTGCAACACCACCTCGGCCATCGGGCCCTGCACCGAGGCCTGCTGCCCGGGCGCAGCCCCCAGCGTGCTGCCGGTCTTGAACAGCGCCACGGTGGTGGCCAGGTCCCAGTGCCCCACGCCCGCCTCGGCCGGGTCGTGCAGCGACGGCGCGTACCAGCCCTGCCCGGCCATCAGGCCGCCGGTGTAGCGCTGGCCCTCGCGCACGCCCCCCAGGGGAGCGCGCGTGGCATGGCAGG
>JAGXRS010000378.1 GCA_018335615.1 Hydrogenophaga sp.
GTGACCAGCAGGTACACCAGCGACAGGCCACCCGCCAGCGCAGCCCGCCCCCAGGTGACGAACCAGGGCGATAGCTGGGGCGTGTCCAGGGTGCCGGTGGCCAGGCGCGTCATGGGCAGGGTGAGCGCGAACACCACCACGCCCACCAGTCCGAGCCACAAGCCCAGGGTTTCGTCGCGGCTGCCGTGTGCGGTCACTGCCATGGTGGCGGTGACGCGGCTCTCGGGAGTACCTTGGCCCCCCGGGCTGCGGTGCAAGCTGGCTTGGGAACGGCCTGGCGCGGTGCTCATGCGCCCGCTCCGGCAGTGCTGGCGCCCGATAGGCCCATGCCCGTGGCGAGCATCCAGGCCGCGGTGAGCACCAGGGCCAGTGCCATCAGGCGGTTGAACACCAGCAGCCGTGTACCCGTGGCGACACCGTCAACCACCGGGCCGGCCAGCCAATGGCGCAGCAGCGAGCCCACGGTGGCATAGGTGAGGTTGCTCAAAAAAGCGTAGGCCAGCAGCACCGGCAGCACCTGCACGAAGCGCACAGTCGCATCGGGCCGCCCGGCCACCCAGCCAGCCACGATGGAGAGCGCCAGCATCCAGGCCTTGATGTTCAGAAATTGCAGCAGAACGCCTTGCGAGAAGCTCACGTTCAGGCGCTCGGCGCTCACGTTGCTCAGGCTGCGGCTACCCGAAAGCCGCCACGCGAGCCACAGCAGGTAGCCCACGCCGCCCACCAGAATGCCGCCGCGCAGCAGCGGTAGCGCCACCACCAATGAACCCACGCCGCCGGCGCACAGGGCAAACAGCAAGCCCCAGCCCACCGGTACGGCACTCACAAAGCGCAGCGCACGGCGCAGGCCGAGGTTGGCCGCGATGGCGGTGGACAACGTGGTGTTGGGGCCGGGCGTGAAGCTCGTGGCCGTGGCCAGCACCAGCAGGGCGCTGAATTCGGCAGCGGTCATGCGCACTCCACGGAGCGGTGCCGGTCCTTGGTGGGTACGCGACCTGTGGCGGTGCGCGAACAAAGTGGGCGGAAGGCTGGCGGGGCTTGTCGGTACATGTCGAGCACTTTATCCTCAGACAACCATACACAAGCCATACAGTTGATGGGTTCAGTTTAAAAACTGTGTGGCTCTCGCTGTCGATACACGCCATGCTGACCGAATCCACCGCCTTGTCCAGCCCTGATGCCTTGGCCGTTGCCCCGGCCCTCACCCGAACCGCATCGCAGACGCTGGCCGAGCAGTTGGCGGCTCGCTTTGCCGACCGCATCCGTGACCGCCTCCTGGCGCCCGGCAGCCGCTTGCCCAGCGTGCGGCAATGCGCGGCGCAGCACGGGCTGAACCCGTCTACCGTGGTGGCGGCCTACGACCTGCTGCTGGCGCACGGGCTGGTGCAGGCGCAGCGCAACCGGGGCTTTTTCGTGCGCGAGCGGACACCACTGCGGGACGCCGGGCCGGGTAGTACCGGCCTGGCCGCGTTAGTGGCGGCGCCTGGAGACCGGGGCGACGCGTCAGTCCGCATCGCCGCGCCAGTGAACGCGGCGGCACTGATTCGCGCCATGTTCCATCCCGCGGGCTCGCAGCCGCAGCCCGGCATGGGCGCGTTTCCGCCCGACTGGATGGCCGCCACCTTCATGCAGGCCGCCGTGCGTCGGGTGAGCACGCCGCAGGCCCTGGCCGACAGCTCGCTGCGCTACGGCGAGCCGCTGGGCGACGGCCACCTGCGCCGCGTGCTGGCCGACCGCCTGCAGGTGATGGGCCTGCCGGCCGAGCCGCAGCACATCATCACCACGGTGGGCGCCACACACGCGCTGGACATCGTCAGCCGCACCCTGCTCAAGCCGGGCGACTGCGTGATGGTGGAGGAGCCGGGCTGGGCGGTGGAGTTCGCCCGGCTCGACGCCATGGGCATGCGCATCCTGCCGGTGCCGCGCGGCCCGGCGGGCCCCGATCTGGCGGTGATGGCGCGTTACTGCGAGGCGCATGCACCCAAGCTCTTCGTGAGCGTGAGCGTGCTGCACAACCCGACCGGCTATTGCCTCTCGCCCGCGAGCGCGCACCGCGTGCTGCAACTGGCGCAGCAGCACGACTTTCATGTGGTGGAAGACGATACCTACGGCCACATCGCGCCCGAGCACGCCACCCGCATGAGCGTGCTCGACGGCCTGCAGCGCACCATCTATGTGAGCGGCTTCGCCAAGATCCTGGCGCCCAACTGGCGCGTGGGCTACCTCGCAGCGCCCGGGGCCTGGGTGGAGCGCTTGCTGGACACCAAGCTGCTCACCACCCTCACCACCCCCAGCTTGCTGGAGCGTGCGCTGGCGCACTGCATCGAACAAGGCCAGTTGCGGCGCCATGCGCAGCGCATCCGCACCCGGCTCGACGCCGCGCGCGGACGCAGCGTCCATCTCGCGCAGGCGGCGGGCTGCCGCTTCGTGGCCGCGCCTTCGGGTTTGTTTGGCTGGGTCGACACCGGCGTGGACACCGAGGCGCTGGCTCAGCGCATGCTGGACGAGGGCATCCTGATCGCGCCTGGTGCGCTGTTCCATGCCGCGCGCGCCCCCAGCACGCTCATGCGCATCAACTTTGCCACCACGCAGGACGCGGCATTCTGGCAGGTGTTCAGCCGCCTTGCGGGTGCACGCGGGTCGTGATGTCCTCACCCTTGCATGGGGTGTTCATGTGCCGGCACTGGGTGGGGCCACGCCTGGCCCGCTGTACTCATCGCTTGTCAGCAGCCCGGCCAGGCGGGTGTTGATCTGGCGCACCTCGGTCTGCATCAGCGGCAGGGCGCGTTCGAACAGGCTCCACTCGCCCGACCGAGCGGCCAACTCCAGCCCCTTGGCCAGTCGCGCACCGCGCTCGGCGGTCATGCTGCCCAGCGAACCCTTGAGGCCGTGGGCATGGGCCACGGCCGAGGCGGTGTCTCGCGTCGCCAGGGCCTGCTGCATGGCGCTCAGGCGGCGCCCCATGTCATCGTGCAAGGCCTGGGCCAGCTGTCTCAGCGTGGACTCGTCACCATCCAGTCGGCGCCTGAGCTTGTCCAGGTCCAGCGATTCGGCCTGGGCGGCCGCACGCGGTGCGGGCTTCTCGGGCGCCGGCGCCGGCGCTCTGCGCTCATCACCCTGGGGGTGCATCGCGGCGCGCTGCAGCGCGCGGTCTATCTCGTGCATCAGCGCCTGAGGACTCACCGGCTTCGGCGTGTAGCCATCCATGCCAGCTTGCAGGCACAGCTCATGGTCGCCGCGCATGGCGTTGGCCGTGACCGCAACGATGGGCGTGCGCGGCAGTCGGCGTCGGGCCTCGATCTCGCGGATCTTCTGCGTCGCGTCCAGACCGCTCATGCCGGGCATCTGCACGTCCATCAGCACCAGATCGATGCCACCTTGCTCCCACTGTGCCACCGCCTGCGCCCCGCCCGTGGCGACCCGCACGGTGCAGCCCAGGCGCAGCAGCAGCTGGCGCATCATCAGTTCATTGACGGCGTTGTCTTCTGCCAACAGCACCACCAGTCCGGCGTAGCGCGGGCCCGCCTGCGCGATCTCGCTGAGCTCGGCGGGCGCCGTCATCGGACCGGCCTCGCCCTCGGCTGCGGCGGCCCGCAAGGGCAACAACAAGGTGAAGGTGCTGCCCTGGCCCAGCTCGCTGTTGAGCGTGATCTCGCCACCCATCAGGCGCGCCAGCCGGGAGCAGATGGCCAAACCCAGTCCGCTGCCGCCGTAGCGCCGAGCCGTGGATGCATCGGCCTGCGTGAAGGCGTCAAAAATGCCCGCCTGGTGCTTTTGGGCGATGCCCACGCCGCTGTCCTGTACCTGCAGACGCAGGCGGGCCCGCTGCGAGCCCTGGGCTGGCAGCATCTGGGCTTTGACCACGATGCGCCCCCCGCGTGGCGTGAACTTCAGCGCGTTGGACAACAGGTTGCCCAGCACCTGACGCAGGCGACCGGGATCGCCGCGCACGGCATGGGGCAGGGCCGGGTCGAGTTCGAGTTGGCAGCCAACGGGCTTGCGGCGGGCCTGCTCCGCGTAAGGGCCCACGGCCTCTTCGATGGTGCGCCGCAGGTTGAAGCGCACGTCTTCCACCTCCAGTTTGCCGGCTTCGATGCGCGAGAGGTCCAGGATGTCGTTGAGCAACGCCAGCAAGGCGTGCGCCGAGCTGTCCATCAGTTCCAGCCAGCTGGCCTGCTCGGCGTTCAGTGGCGAGTCCATCAGCATGCGCGTGAGACCCATCAGCGCGTTCAGTGGCGTGCGGACTTCGTGGCTGACGTTGGCAAGGAATTCGCTTTTCGCGCGGCTTGCCTGTTCGGCCAGCTCGCGGGCGCGCTCGCTGTCCTGCTCCATGCGCTTGCGCTCGCCAATGTCGGCCAGCGTGCCCATCAGGCGCAGTGGCTTGCCGCGGTGGTCGTGCTCGGCCACCATGCCGTGCGTCTCGACCCAGATCCAGCCATCGGCGGTTTTCACGCGGTGCTGCAACACAGCGCGCTGCGTGCTTCCGTGCTGCAACGCGGTCTGCACGGATTGCAGGGTGGGTAGGTCGTCGGGGTGAACGCGCGCCAGCAGATCGTCCACAGCCCAGAATCCGTCCATGGCGATATCGCCGATCAGCTCGCCCCAGCGCGCGGTCAGGAACACCTGGTCGGCGGGTAGCTGCCAGTCCCAGAGCGCCAGGCCGGCAGCGTCCACCGCCAGCTGCAGGCGATCGCGGGTTTCGTCGAGAGCTTCTTCCGCCAGCAGCCGGCTGTTCGATTCACGGTGAACCGAACTGCGCAGCCGATCCAGCTCGGCATTCTGGCGATCCAACTCGGCGAGCAGGCGCTGCGTTCGCTCCCGCTCCACACGCAACTCGTTCAGCGAGCGCTGCAGGTCCTGGGCGAGGCGGTCTGGCGTCATGGGTGTTGGAGTGGTTCAGCGATGGGCAGGCACGCAGGCATAGGTCAGCTGCCGCCCAGCATTTCCCACCGCTCCATGGCCTTGAGCCATTCTTGTTCGATATCGGCAAGTCGTGCGCCAAGTTGAGCTGCCCGCGCCGGGTCGCTGTTGTACAGCTGACCATCCTGCAGTCCGGCCTGGATCGTCGCCTGCTCGGTTTCCAGTGCCGCGATGCGGTCGGGCAGGGCGTCAAACTCGCGCTGCTCCTTGTAGCTGAGCTTCTTCTTCACCACCGGGGCGCTGAAGGGTGTCGGGGCATTCCCCGCGGCGGGGGTGGGTGCCTTGCCGGCGGGCACAGGCTGGGCTGCGTCGCGCCCACGCTGGATCGCTTGCGCCCGTGCCGACTGCGTCATCCAGTCCTGCACGTCACCCACATACTCGCGCCAGCGGCCTTCGCCTTCGGACACGATGGTGCTCGTCACCACGTTGTCCAGGAAGCGCCGGTCGTGGCTGACCAGAAACACCGTGCCTTCGTACTGCTGCAGCAAATCTTCCAGCAGCTCCAGCGTGTCGATGTCCAGGTCGTTGGTGGGTTCGTCCAGCACCAGCACATTCGCCGGGCGGGCAAACAGGCGCGCCAGCAGCAGCCGGTTGCGCTCGCCACCGGAGAGCGTGCGCACCGGTGCGTTGGCACGCGCGGGCGAAAACAGGAAGTCGCTCAGGTAGCTCTTCACATGGGTGCGCTTGTTGCCGATCTCGATCCACTCGCTGCCGGGGCTGATGAAATCTTCCAGCGTAGCGTCCAGATCGATCTGGTCGCGCATCTGGTCAAAGTAAGCCACGTTCTGCTTGCTGCCCAGGCGCACAGTGCCACTGTCGGGCGCCAGTTCGCCGAGGATGATCTTCAGCAGCGTCGTCTTGCCGGCGCCGTTCGGGCCGATCAGGCCGATCTTGTCGCCACGCAGCACCGTTCCGGTGAAGTCGCGGATCACCGTGCGCAGTCCGCCATCGGCGGTCGGGAACGACTTGGTGACCTTTTCCAACTCGGCCACGATCTTTCCGCTGGCCGACCCGCTGGCCACTTCCAGTTTCACGCTGCCCAACGCGTCGCGGCGCTGCGCCCGCTGCGCCCGCAGCGCTTCCAGACGGGTGATGCGGCCCTGTGCACGCGTGCGGCGCGCCTCCACGCCTTTGCGGATCCACACTTCCTCCTGCGCCAGCAGCTTGTCCGCACGGGCGGCGATCACCGCCTCCTGCGCCATCTGCTCTTCCTTCAGTAACTGGTACTGGGCGAAGTTACCGGGGTAGCTGAGCAAGCGCCCGCGGTCCAGCTCGATCATGCGTGTGGCCACACGGTCCAGAAACGCCCGGTCGTGGCTGATGGTCACCACGCTGCCCTTGTATTCCAGCAACAGATCTTCCAGCCAGGTGATGCTGTCCAGGTCCAGATGGTTGGTGGGTTCGTCCAGCAGCAGCACGTCGGGGCGACTCACCAGCGCCTGCGCCAAGGCCACGCGCTTCTTGTTGCCGCCCGAGAGGGCGCCGACCTTCACATCGCCCTCCAGATGCAGGCGATGCAGCGTTTCCTCGACGCGCTGCTCCCAGTTCCACGCATCCAGTGCTTCAATGCGGTTCTGCAGCGCATCCAGGTCGAGGCCGTCCGCACCGCTCAGGTACAGGTCGCGTGCAGCCCTGGCATCGGCCAGGCCGACGCTGGCAGCCTCAAACACGCTGCTGCCCAGATCCAGAATGGGCTCCTGCGGCACATAGGCGATGCGCAGGCCCGTCTGTACCTGCAGCAAGCCGTCGTCGGGCTTCTCAAGTCCGGCCAGTATCTTCAGCATGGAAGACTTGCCGGTGCCGTTGCGGCCGATCAGGCCCACCCGCTCTTGGGCTTCTAGTGAAAAGTCGGTGTGGTCGAGCAGCGCAACGTGGCCAAAGGCCAGTTGGGCATCCTGCAGGGTGATGAGAGCCATGTAAGTGTCTGAGTGGAGTAGCCGCGATTATCCCAGTGGCTCCCGGAAGTCAGACATGCTTGCTTGAAGGCACCCGGAATCGGCACGGAGTACGTCTGGGAAGGACTGCGCAAAACCAGCGTGCGGGCACAAGGCCCAGATCTGAAAAAGTGCTTGCGCAAGCGTTTCGGTCTGGATAAGATCTCGCC
>JAGXRS010000379.1 GCA_018335615.1 Hydrogenophaga sp.
CCGACCACCCGCCGCATCGATGGGACGATGGTGAGCACGCGCAGCACCCGCAACACACGCAAGGCGCGCAGCACCGCGAACGGTCCGGACGCAGGCACCAGCGCCACCGCCACCACCGCGAAGTCGAACAGGCTCCAGGGGTCCCGGAAAAAGGCCAGCCGGTGCACGAATATCCGCAGCGCCAGTTCAAGCACGAACACCGACAGGATCGCCCGGTCCAGCGCCAGGATGAAGGTGCCCGCCTGCGCCATCACGGAACCCGAGGTTTCCAGTCCCATCAAGACCGCGTTGACGATGATCAGCCCCAGGATCGTGTGCTGGACCAGGGGCTTCCTGAGCAGCTGGTCGAGGCGCTGGCGCAAAGAGGTGGCGGTTGGATACGTGGCGTCGGTCATGGGTGTGCGGGTAGTGCGTGGGGCGGCAGGCCAAGCATTCTAGGGGGCGTCCGAAGCGCCTGTCCCGGGTCGGGCCTTCCCGGTGTGCAGGGTGCGTGCTTTCCTATGTAAGTGGCTCGTAAGAGCCTTTGCGCACATTCAGCGGCTGATCAGACCCCCCAAACCCGAGGAGACCGCCACATGTCCGCACCGTCGACGTCCATTCAATCGACCCTGGTCGAAAACCGAGTCTTTGAACCCACCGACGCTACCGTCCAGGCTGCGCGCATTTCGGGCATGGACGCCTACAACGCCCTGTGCGCCGAGGCCGAAAGCGACTTCGAAGGCTTCTGGGCCAAGCGCGCCCGCGAGACCCTGACCTGGCACAAGCCTTTCACCAAAACGCTCGACGAGTCGAACGCGCCCTTCTACAAGTGGTTCGAAGACGGTGAGCTCAACGCCTCCTACAACTGCCTGGACCGCCACATGGGCACCCCGGTGGAAAACAAGACCGCCATCATCTTCGAAGCCGACGGCGGCGAGGTGACCAAGGTCACCTACAAGGAGCTGCTGGCCAAGGTGTCGCAGTTTGCCAATGCGCTGAAGGCCAAGGGCGTGAAGAAGGGCGACCGCGTCGTCATCTACATGCCCATGACCATCGAAGGCGTGGTGGCCATGCAGGCCTGCGCGCGCATCGGCGCCACGCACAGCGTGGTGTTCGGCGGCTTCTCGGCCAAGGCTTTGCAGGAGCGCATCCAGAACGCCAGCGCCGTGGCCGTGATCACCGCCAACTACCAGCTGCGTGGCGGCAAGGAGCTGCCGCTGAAAGCCATCGTGGACGAAGGCATCGCACTGGGTGGCTGCGAGTGCGTGAAGGACGTCATCGTCTTCCAGCGCACCCCCACCGCCTGCAACATGGTGGCCGGGCGCGACAGCTTCATGCACGACGTGATGGCCGACCAGTCGACCGACTGCCCCGCTGAGATGGTCGGTGCCGAGCACCCCCTGTTCGTGCTCTACACCTCTGGCTCCACCGGCACGCCCAAGGGCGTGCAGCACAGCACCGGTGGGTATCTGCTGTGGGCCAACCTCACCATGAACTGGACCTTCGACCTGAAGGACAGCGACGTGTTCTGGTGCACCGCCGACATTGGCTGGATCACCGGCCACACCTACGTGGCCTACGGCCCGCTGGCGGCCGGCGCGACGCAGATCGTGTTCGAAGGCGTGCCGACCTACCCGAACGCCGGCCGCTTCTGGCAGATGATCGAGAAGCACAAGTGCACGGTGTTCTACACGGCACCCACGGCCATCCGCTCGCTCATCAAGGCGGCTGAAGGCGACGAGAAGGTGCACCCCGCACGCTCCGACCTCTCCAGCCTGCGCATCCTCGGTTCGGTGGGCGAGCCCATCAACCCCGAAGCGTGGATGTGGTACTACAAGCACGTCGGTGGCGAGCGCTGCCCTATTGTGGACACCTTCTGGCAGACCGAGACCGGCGGCCACATGATCACGCCGCTGCCCGGTGCCACGCCGCTGGTGCCTGGCTCGTGCACGCTGCCGCTGCCCGGCATTGCCGCTGCCATCGTTGACGAAGCCGGTATGGACGTGCCCCACGGCTCCGGCGGCATCCTGGTCGTCAAGAAGCCCTGGCCGTCGATGATCCGCACCATCTGGGGCGACCCCGAGCGTTTCAAGAAGAGCTACTTCCCCGAAGAGCTCAAGGGCTATTACCTGGCCGGCGACGGTGCGGTGCGCAGTGAAGACCGCGGTTACTTCCGCATCACCGGGCGCATCGACGACGTGCTGAACGTCTCGGGCCACCGCATGGGCACGATGGAGATCGAGTCGGCCCTGGTCGGCAAGACCGACCTGGTGGCCGAGGCCGCGGTGGTGGGCCGCCCGGACGACCTGACCGGCGAGGCCATCGTGGCGTTTGTGGTGCTCAAGCGCTCGCGCCCCACCGGCGAAGAGGCCAAGGCCATTGCCAAGGTGCTGCGCGACTGGGTGGGCAAGGAGATCGGCCCGATCGCCAAGCCCAAGGACATCCGTTTCGGCGACAACCTGCCCAAGACCCGTTCGGGCAAGATCATGCGCCGCCTGCTGCGCTCGATCGCCAAGGGCGAGGCCATCACCCAGGACACCTCCACCCTGGAGAACCCGGCCATCCTGGATCAGTTGTCGGAGAACAACTGACCGAATCGCCACGCGAGAGCGTGGCACCAGACGCAAAAAAGCCCGCGAGTCGCGGGCTTTTTTGCGTGCTTTGAAGCGGCTTACTTCTGGCTCATCACCCAGGTGGCCAGCTTCTTGGCGTCGGCCTCGGTCACCTGCGGGTTTGCGGGCATGGGGATCGCACCCCAGACGCCGGAGCCACCCTTGATGATCTTGGTGGCCAGCATGTCGACCGCCTTGGCGTCGCCTGCGTACTTCTTCGCCACGTCCTTGTAGGACGGGCCTACCAGTTTTTTGTCGGCGGCGTGACAGGCCATGCAGTTCTTGCTTTTCGCCAGGGCCTCGTCGGCAATGGCGGGGGCAGAAATGGCGGCCATGGCGGCCATGATCAGGAGAGCGCGTTTCATGGATGTCCTCGTGGGGTTTTGAATGGTGAACAATCAGATTTTAGCGGGCGGGCCGCTGCGGATACGGTCTGTTACAGTTTCTTGCCCGGCTTTATCGAGCCTTTACCGGAGCGTGTGATGTGGTTCCTGATCGCAGGTGTCGGCCTGTTGCTGTTGAAGTACCTGGAGGTTGGTTTCGTCGCCGAATGGTCCTGGTGGGTGGTCCTGTCGCCCTTTGCCTTGGCGGTGCTGTGGTGGGCGTGGGCAGATGCCACCGGCTACACCAAGCGCAAGGCCATGGAGCGCATGGACCAGAAGAAGCAGCAGCGCCTTGACCGTCAGCGCGAAGCGCTGGGGATCAAGCAGCGCCGGCGGTGAGCCGGCGCTGCAGCACCGCCACCGCGCAGGTGCTCGCAGGTTTGCTCAGTAGTTGTCCAGCACGGCCCCTTTGCTGGCACTGGACGCATTGAAAGCAAACTTGGCCTGCACGCCGCGGGTGTAGCGGGGCGCCGGTGCGGTCCACACCGCACGGCGGCGACCAATCTCGTCCTCGGGGACATCCAGTTCCAGCTTGAGTGCATGGGCATCGATGGTGATCAGGTCACCTTCCTGCACGAAGGCGATGGTGCCGCCCACGGCGGCCTCGGGAGCCACATGGCCGACGACCATGCCCCAGGTACCGCCCGAGAACCGGCCGTCGGTGATCAGGCCCACACTTTCGCCCAGGCCGGCGCCGATCAGCGCACCGGTGGGCGCCAGCATCTCGGGCATGCCCGGGCCGCCCTTGGGGCCGAGGTAGCGCAGCACCATCACGTCGCCAGCCTGGATCTTGCCGTCCAGGATGGCCTGCAGGGCCGACTGCTCGTCGTCGAACACGCGGGCCGGACCGGTCATCACCGGGTTCTTCAGCCCGGTGATCTTGGCCACGCAGCCCTCGGGCGACAGGTTGCCCTTGAGGATGGCCAGGTGGCCCTGCCGGTACATCGCGTTCTCGATGGTGTGGATCACGCTTTGCTCGGGTGGCGCGTCGGGCACGTCCTTGAGCACCTCGGCAATGGTCTGGCCGGTGATGGTGAGGCAGTCTCCGTGCAGCAAGCCCGCGTTCAGCAGCAGCTTCATGACCTGCGGGATGCCGCCAGCGCGGTGCAGGTCAACAGCCAGGGCGCGGCCGCTGGGCTTGAGGTCGCAGAGCACCGGGGTGCGCTGGCGGATGCGCTCGAAGTCGTCGATGCTCCATTCCACGCCCGCGCAGTGGGCGATGGCCAGGAAGTGCAGCACCGCATTGGTCGATCCGCCGGTGGCCATGATCACGGCCACGGCGTTTTCGATCGACTGGCGGGTGACGATGTCGCGCGGCTTGATGTCCTGGCGAATGGCCTCGATCAGCACGCGCGCCGATTCCCGTGCCGACTGCACTTTTTCGTCGTGCACATTGGCCATGGTGGAGGAATAGGGCAGCGAGATGCCCAGTGCCTCGAAGGCCGAGCTCATGGTGTTGGCGGTGTACATGCCCCCGCACGAACCGGTGCCGGGAATGGCATGCTGCTCGATGTCCTTGAGTTCCTGGTCGCTCATCTTGCCGGCGGCGTTCTGGCCCACGGCTTCGAACACGCTCACGATGTTGAGGTCCTCGTCTTTCCAGCGACCCGGCAGGATGGTGCCACCATAGACGTAAATGGCCGGGACGTTGGCGCGCAGCATGCCCATGAGGCCGCCGGGCATGTTCTTGTCGCAGCCGCCGATGACCACCACACCGTCCATCCACTGGCCCTGCACGCAGGTTTCCACACAGTCCGAGATCACTTCGCGGCTCACCAGCGAGTACTTCATGCCTTCCGTGCCCATGGCCATGCCATCGGAAATGGTGGGCGTGCCGAACACCTGCGCGTTGCCGCCGGCATCCTCGATGCCAGCCACGGCCGCGTCGGCCAGCTTCTGCAGGCCGGAGTTACAGGGGGTGATGGTGCTGTGCCCGTTGGCCACGCCCACCATGGGTTTGCCAAAGTCGGCTTCCTGGTAGCCCATGCCGTAGTACATGGAGCGGTTGGGCGCGCGTGATTTGCCTTCGGTGATGTGGGCACTGCGCTGGTTGAGAGGTCGGATCGGGATGGTTTTGGTAGCGGTCATGCGGGTTCTCTGTGGCGGTCGCGGCCAGGTTGGACGAGGCTCGACGCCCCGTGAGGAAAGCGTGCAGCATAGCCGTCGCACCGGGGCGGCGGGGGCAGCAACCCCATGCGGTAAGAGATAATTGCCGCCGTCTTTTCCGAACCTCCCAGAACCATCCCGAGACACCGAACCCATGCCCGCTTACCGTTCCAAGACCTCCACCGCCGGCCGCAACATGGCGGGTGCCCGTTCCCTCTGGCGTGCCACCGGCATGAAGGACGGCGACTTCGAGAAGCCGATCATCGCGGTGGCCAACTCGTTCACCCAGTTCGTGCCCGGCCATGTGCACCTGAAGGACCTGGGCCAGCTGGTGGC
>JAGXRS010000380.1 GCA_018335615.1 Hydrogenophaga sp.
TGCCGCGGGGCGACCCCTTGGCGCTTGCCGGCGTGTCAGCCTGAACTGACGCACTGGCGGTTGCCGGAGGCGCGGTGCGCAGACCCTCCAACTTCAGCGAGGCCAGCGCCTGGAAGGCGCCGCGCGCCTGCCCGCCCAGTTCGGCCTTCAGCGCCGCCAGGCTGCGACCCTGCCCCAGCTGGCGGCCGTGCTCGTCCACCACGCGCAGGTGCATGAAGTGGTGCGGCGTGAGCATGTCCACCTTGATGTCGTTGCGCACGATGTCCAGCTGCGTGGCCTCGCGCACCAGCTTCAGCAGCGCGTCCATCAGGTTGCCGGCGCCAAACACGGCGGGCTCGCTCAGGGCAGCGGCGAATTTTTCGGCCGTGGCCGGCAGCGGCACCAGGCGCGAGCGCGGGCGCTGATGCAGGGTCTTCAGCAGGGCCAGCAGCTTGTCTTTCAGCATGCCGGGCACCAGCCAGTCGATGGGGTCTTCGCTGACCTGGTTCAGCGCGAAGATGGGCACAGTCACGCTCAGGCCGTCGCGCGGGTCGCCCGGCTCGTGCAGGTAGGCGCAGGCACAGTCCACACCACCCAGGCGCAGCGTCTTGGGGAAGGCCTGCGTGGTGATGCCGGCCGCCTCGTGGCGCATCAGCTCTTCCTTGGAGAGCAGCAGCAGCCTGGGGTTGAGCCGGACCGCCCCCTGGTACCAGCGCTCGAAGCCAGCGCCGTTGCACACGTCGGCGGGCAGTTGCGCGTCGTAAAAGGCGTAGATCAGCTCGTCGTCCACCAGCACATCCTGCCGGCGCGACTTGTGCTCCAGCTCGGCCACCTGCTTCACCAGCTTCTGGTTGGCGGCCAGGAAGGGCAGACGCGTTTCCCACTCGCCGGCGACCAGGGCTTCGCGGATGAAGATTTCGCGCGCGCCGACCGGGTCCACACGGCCGTAGTCGGTGCGGCGGTTGTTGTAGATCACCAGGCCGTAGAGCGTGGCGCGCTCCAGTGCCGACACGCGGGCCGCCTTCTTTTCCCAGTGCGGGTCCAGCAGCTGTTTCTTGATGAGGTGGCCGCCCACCTGCTCCAGCCAGACCGGCTCGATGGCCGCAATGCCGCGGCCAAACAGGCGCGTGGTTTCCACCAGTTCGGCGCAGACGATCCAGCGGCCCGGCCGCTTGCTCAGGCGCGCGCCGGGGTGGCGGTGGAACTTGATGCCGCGCGCGCCCAGGTACCAGTCTTCGGTCTCGCTCTTCCAGCCGATGTTGCCCAGCAGGCCCGAGAGCATGGACAGGTGCAGCTGCTCGTAACTGGCTGGCGTCGTGTTGATGGCCCACTTGTGCTCGGCCACCACGGTGTGCAGCTGCGTGTGGATGTCGCGCCACTCGCGCACCCGGCGCACGTTGATGTAGTTCTCGCGCAGCAGGTTCTCATACTGCCGGTGGCTCAGCTTGTGGTCCTTGCCGTGGCCGCCCTTGCTGTCTTCCAGCCACTTCCACAGCTTCAGCGTGCCGACAAACTCGCTCTTCTCGTCATCGAACTTCGCGTGCTGCTGGTCGGCCTGGGCCTGCTTCTCCAGCGGGCGGTCGCGCACGTCCTGCACGCTCAGGGCCGAGGCGATCACCATCACCTCGTCCAGCGCGCCGCGCTGCTGAGCCTCCAGAATCATGCGGCCCACGCGGGGATCGAGCGGCAGGCGCGAGAGCGTCTGGCCAATGGGCGTGAGTTCGTTGGCTTCGTCCACCGCGCCCAGCTCGGACAGCAGCTGGTAACCGTCCACAATGGCGCGCTTCTGGGGCGGTTCGATGAAGGCGAAGTCTTCCACCGCGCCCAGACGCAGTGCCTTCATGCGCAGGATGACGCCGGCCAGCGAGCTGCGCAGAATCTCGGGGTCGGTGAACGCGGGGCGGGACTGGAAGCTGGCCTCGTCGTACAGGCGGATGCAGATACCGTCGGCCACGCGGCCGCAACGGCCCGCGCGCTGGTTGGCCGCGGCCTGGCTGATGGGCTCGACCATCAGCTGCTCCACCTTCTGGCGGAAGCTGTAGCGCTTCACGCGCGCCGTGCCCGCGTCGATCACGTAGCGGATGCCCGGCACGGTGAGCGAGGTCTCGGCCACGTTGGTGGCCAGCACGATGCGCCGCCCGCTGTGGTCCTGGAAGATGCGGTCCTGCTCGGCCTGGCTCAGCCGCGCAAACAGCGGCAGCACCTCGGCATTGCGCAGCACCGGCTGGTGGGCCAGGTGCTTGCGCAGGTGGTCAGCCGCTTCGCGGATTTCGCGCTCGCCCGGCAGGAACACGAGGATGTCGCCTCCCGGGCCGGCGCCGCCGCGCCACAACTCGTCCACGCCATCGGCAATCGCGTTGTTCAGGTCGAACTCGCGGCTTTCCTCAAAGGGGCGGTAGCGCACCTCCACCGGAAAGGTGCGGCCCGACACCATGAGCACGGGCGCCGGGCCGTTTTTTGACGCGAAATAGCGGGCGAAGCGGTCGGCGTCGATGGTGGCCGAGGTGACCACGATCTTCAGGTCGGGGCGGCGCGGCAGCAGCTGGCGCAGGTAGCCCAGCAGAAAGTCGATGTTCAGGCTGCGCTCGTGGGCCTCGTCGATGATGATGGTGTCGTAGGCGCGCAGGTCCGGATCGGTCTGCGTTTCGGCCAGCAAGATGCCGTCGGTCATGAGCTTGACGGAGGCGTCCTTGCTCAGACGGTCCTGGAAGCGCACCTTGAAGCCCACCACGTCACCCAGCGGCGTCTTCAGCTCCTCGGCGATGCGCTTGGCCACGCTGCTGGCGGCAATGCGCCGCGGCTGGGTGTGGCCAATCAGCTGGCCGCGCTGCCCCGGCTTCGCGTTGAGCTTGCCACGGCCCATGAGCAGCGCGATCTTGGGCAGCTGCGTGGTCTTGCCCGAGCCGGTCTCGCCGCAGACGATGACCACCTGGTGCTCGCGCATGGCCGCCTCGATCTCAACGCGGCGCGCGGAGACGGGCAAGGATTCGGGAAATTCGATACGCAGCGGGGCAGAGGACAAGGTCACAACTTCAGTCAAAATCGGGCAACCGGTCATTATCCCTGTCCCTTCGCTCTGCTGTCTGTTCGCCCCATACACCACCTCGCTGCCCGAGCCGCTCACCGCCCATGTCCACCGTTTTCAACTTCACCTTTGTCCCGTGGTTCCGCTCGGTCGCGCCCTACATCCACAAGCACCGCAGCAACACACTGGTCGTCGGCATTGCAGGTGAAGCCATTGCCGCCGGCAAGCTGCAGAACGTGGCGCAGGACCTGGCGCTGATCCAGAGCATGGGCGTGAAGATCGTGCTGGTGCACGGCTTTCGCCCCCAGGTGAATGAGCAGCTGCTGGCCAAAGGGCACGAGCCCAAGTATTCGCACGGCATGCGCATCACCGACTCGGTGGCGCTGGATTGCGCGCAGGAAGCCGCCGGGCAGCTGCGATACGAGATCGAAGCCGCCTTCAGCCAGGGCCTGCCCAACACGCCCATGGCCGGCGCCACGGTGCGCGTGATCTCGGGCAACTTCGTCACCGCGCGACCCGTGGGCCTGATGGACGGGGTGGACTTCCAGCACTCGGGCCTTGTGCGCAAGATCGACACCGAAGGCATCCAGCGCACGCTGGACATGGGCGCGCTGGTGCTGCTCTCGCCCTTCGGCTTCTCGCCCACCGGGGAGGCCTTCAACCTGACCATGGAGGACGTGGCCACCTCGGTGGCAGTGTCCCTGCAGGCCGACAAGCTGATGTTCCTGACCGAGGTGCCCGGCATCCGGGTGGATGCCAACGACGCTGAGAGCGAGATCGACACCGAGCTGCCGCTGGCCGACGCCAAGCGCATGCTCGCCGCCCTGCCCCGGGCCACCCAGCCCACCGACACCGCGTTTTACCTGCAGCACTGCATACGCGCCTGCGAAGGCGGCGTAGACCGCAGCCACATCCTGCCGTTCTCGGTGGACGGCGCGCTGCTGCTGGAGATCTACACCCACGACGGCATCGGCACCATGGTGGTGGACGAAAA
>JAGXRS010000381.1 GCA_018335615.1 Hydrogenophaga sp.
GCGCGCTCCTCCTTTACCTGCGCAAAGCGCCCACACGGCCCTATCCAGGGTGGTGGGTATGCATCTGTTTTGCGAGCCACTTTCTCCGCGGCTTTGGTGTCGGCGCGCCTGGTGCAGCGAAGTCAAGGAGGTACCCGAAGGGCGGGAGACATGAGCGGAGGCAGGCACGGCGGCCCCCAGGCGGGCACAGCACCACATCACGGCACAAACAACACCATTCCTCCCGTTTAGGAGACCCTTATGTTCACCAAAATCCTGATTGCGAACCGCGGCGAGATCGCCTGCCGCGTGATCGCCACTGCGAAGAAGATGGGCATCGCCACCGTGGCGGTGTATTCCGAGGCCGACAAGGAAGCCCGCCATGTGGCGCTGGCCGACGAGGCCGTGCTGCTCGGCCCCGCGCCCTCGCGCGAGTCCTACCTGGTGGCCGACAAGATCATTGCCGCGGCCAAGGCCACGGGCGCGCAGGCCATTCACCCCGGCTACGGCTTCCTGAGCGAAAACGAGGCCTTTGCCAAGCGCTGTGAAGACGAGGGCATCGCCTTCATTGGTCCGCGCCATTTCTCCATCGCGGCCATGGGCGACAAGATCGCGTCGAAGAAGCTGGCGCTGGAAGCCCAGGTCAACACCATCCCGGGCTGGAACGACGCAATTGAGACGGCCGAGCGCGCGGTGGAGATCGCCAAGGACATTGGCTACCCCGTGATGATCAAGGCCTCGGCCGGCGGCGGTGGCAAGGGCCTGCGCGTGGCCTTCAATGACAAGGAAGCGTTCGAGGGCTTCACCAGCTGCCGCAACGAGGCCCGCAACAGCTTCGGCGACGACCGCGTGTTCATTGAGAAATACGTGCTGGAGCCGCGCCATATCGAGATCCAGGTGCTGGGCGATTCCCACGGCAACGTGATCTACCTGAACGAGCGCGAGTGTTCCATCCAGCGCCGGCACCAGAAGGTGATTGAAGAGGCGCCGTCGCCCTTCATTTCCGACGCCACGCGCAAGGCCATGGGCGAGCAGGCCGTGGCGCTGGCCAAGGCCGTGAAATACCAGTCCGCCGGCACGGTGGAGTTTGTGGTGGGCAAGGACCAGGATTTCTACTTCCTGGAGATGAACACCCGTTTGCAGGTGGAGCACCCGGTGACGGAATGCATCACTGGCCTGGACCTGGTGGAGCTGATGATCCGTGTGGCCGCTGGCGAGCAGCTGCCGCTGACGCAGGACGAGGTGAAGCGCGAGGGCTGGGCCATCGAGTGCCGCATCAACGCCGAAGACCCGTTCCGCAACTTCCTGCCCAGCACAGGCCGGCTGGTGCGCTTCAACCCACCGGCGCAGACCATGCACCAGTCGAACACCGACGCGCTCTACGGCGTGCGCGTGGACACCGGCGTGGTCGATGGCGGCGAGATCCCGATGTACTACGACTCGATGATCGCCAAGCTCATCGTGCATGGCAAGGACCGCACGGAGGCCATTGCCAAGATGCGCGAGGCGCTCAACGCCTTCGTCATCCGCGGCATCAGCAGCAACATCCCCTTCCAGGCGGCTTTGCTGGCGCACCCGAAATTCGTCTCGGGCCAGTTCAACACCGGCTTCATCGCCGAGCAGTACGCCAACGGCTTCAAGGCCGAGGATGTGCCGCACGACGACGCCGATTTCCTGGTGGCCTTGTCCGCTTTCGTGCGTCGCAAGTCGCGCGAGCGGGCCAGCGGTCTCAGCGGCCAGCTGCCGGGCTATGGCGTGAAGGTGGGCAGCGACTACACCGTGATCAGCCTGGCCGCCGACGGACGTCACACCTACACCCCGGTGCATGTGGACGAGTTCGTGGGCGAAACCGGCGCGGCGCTGGTGACCGTGGGTGGCAAGCGTTACAAGATGAGCTCACCTTCGCGCCTGAACGACGTGGCGCTCACCGGCGAGTGCAACGGTGTGCCCTTCACCGCCCAGATGGAGCGCGGTTCGGCGCGCAACCCGCTGTCGCTGGTGGTGCAGCACAACGGCACCCGGCTGGAAACCATGGTGGTGTCGCCCCGCATGGCCGAGCTGCACCAGCTCATGCCCTTCAAGGCGCCGCCAGACATGAGCCAGTTCGTGCTGTCGCCCATGCCGGGGCTGCTGGTCGACGTGGCCGTTCAGGTGGGCCAGCGGGTGCAGGCGGGCGAACGCGTGGCCGTGATCGAGGCCATGAAGATGGAGAACGTGTTGTTCGCTGCGGCCGATGGCGTGGTGGCCAAGGTGCTGGCATCCAAGGGCGAGTCTCTGAGCGTGGACCAGCCGATTGTGGAGTTCGAGCAATGAAGGGAACACCAAGACCGTTCAAGGTGCTGGGCGTTCAGCAAATTGCCATCGGCGGACCCGACAAGTTGCGCCTGCAGAAGCTCTGGGTCGACATGCTCGGCCTGGACGTCACGGGTACCTTCCGAAGCGAGCGCGAGAACGTGGACGAAGACATCTGCGCCATCGGCAGCGGGCCGTTCAGGGTCGAGGTCGATCTGATGCAGCCGCTCGACCCGGACAAAAAGCCGGCCGTGCACACGACGCCGCTCAACCACATCGGCCTGTGGATCGACGACCTGCCTCTGGCGGTGGAATGGCTCACTGCACAAGGCGTGCGCTTCGCCCCTGGTGGCATCCGCAAGGGGGCGGCCGGTTTTGATATCACCTTCCTGCACCCCAAGGCAAACGACGAATTCCCCATTGCCGGGGAGGGCGTGCTGATCGAACTCGTGCAGGCACCCGCCGAGGTGGTCGCCGCGTTTGCGCAGCTCGCACAGCGCCCGCACTGACGGCCCACCGCTGGTGCTCACAGGCCCTGCAGCGTGTTCGCTGGCAGGGCCTTTTTACAGGATGACCGCCAGGTGAAGGGTGTTTCTGGGTGGTGATTCGACCGGTGTTCGCGGTACCGCGTCTGGCGGCGCGTCCTAAGCTCGATCTGATCCGGAACCCTGTCACCAGCGCGCGGCTGGAGGGTTCGAGCTCCTATCGCTGCCAGGAATGCGCCATGTCCGCCACCAACACCACCACCCAGCCACCCGTGACCGCCGCGCCACAGGAGGCGGCCCACCTTCTCGCTCAGGGCGATCTGCGTTGGGCACAAGCTCGACCGCCGCAGTGGCGCGAACGCGAACTGGCCTTGCCCTGGCCGCATGACCTGCTCGTCGCCTTCAGCCTGCGCATGGCCACCCACGGCATGAGCCTCAGCCGTTCCCTGATGTTGTGCGACCGTCGCTATGCCCTGCAGCAACTGGTGGATGCCCACAGCCTGGACGACGAAGGCCTGCGCGTGCTTGCGGTTCAGCTGTTCCGTCACTTCCAGGCCCGGCAGTCTCGCCTGGGTTCATCGCACTGAGGGTTTACCCGGCAGGGGCTCAAGACAGCCAGCCGTGCTCCGATAACCCGTGCATGTGCAAAGTCGCGGCGAACCCCTCCACCGATCAAGCCGAACGGCTGGGGGATCGACCCGGCGGCCCCCCGCC
>JAGXRS010000382.1 GCA_018335615.1 Hydrogenophaga sp.
CTTGTCGGCATTCGGATTGCCGGTGCTGCTTTCCTGGAAGTAGCGGTCGGCACTGCCCTGTTGCATGGCGCCGATGGAGCCCATGCCACGGTAGCTCTTGTAGCTGCGGCCCTGGTAGAGCACGATCTCGCCGGGGGCTTCTTCGGTGCCGGCAAACATGCCACCCATCATCACCGTGTTGGCACCGGCCGCGATGGCCTTGGCAATGTCGCCGCTGTAGCGGATGCCACCGTCGGCGATCATCGGTACGCCCGTGCCCAGCAGGGCGGTGGCGACGTTGTCGATGGCCATGATCTGGGGCACACCCACACCCGCGACGATGCGCGTGGTGCAAATGGATCCCGGACCGATGCCGACCTTGACGCCGTCCGCGCCGGCCTCGACCAGCGCCAGGGCCGCACTGCCGGTGGCGATGTTGCCGCCAATCACGTCCACCTGCGGGTAGTGCTGCTTGACCCAGCGCACGCGGTCGATGACGCCCTTGCTGTGGCCGTGGGCCGTGTCCACCACGATGGCGTCCACACCCGCTTTCACCAGCGCTTCCACGCGCTCTTCGGTGCCCTCGCCCACGCCCACCGCCGCACCCACGCGCAGACGGCCGGCGCTGTCGCGCGCAGCATTGGGGAAGTTCAGCTGCTTGGTGATGTCCTTGACGGTGATCAGGCCCTTGAGCTCGAAGTCGTCGTTCACCAGCAAGAGTCGTTCGAGCTTGTGCTTGTTGAGCAGCGCCTTGGCTTCTGCCGGGGTCGTGCCGTCGGGCATGGTGACGAGCCGCTCGCGTGGCGTCATGATTTCGCTGACGGGCAGGTCGTAGCGGGTTTCAAACCGCAGGTCACGCCCCGTGACGATACCCACCACGCGGCCGGCGTCCACCACCGGGAAACCCGACACGCCGAGTTCATCCGACAGGGCCATCACCTGGCGGATGGTGGTGGTCGGGCCGATCACGACCGGGTCGCGCAGCACACCGGACTCGTAGCGCTTGACCTTGGCCACGTGCGCGGCCTGCTCCTGTGCGCTGAGGTTTTTGTGGATGATGCCGATGCCGCCTTCCTGGGCGATGGCAATCGCCAGGCGGGCCTCGGTGACCGTGTCCATGGCCGCCGAGACCAGGGGCAGGTTCAGCTGGATGTTGCGGGAGAACTGGGTCGCCAGAGAGGTGTCCTTGGGCAGGACCTGGGAGTACGCTGGCACCAACAAGACGTCGTCGAAGGTGAGCGCTTTGCCGAGTAGGCGCATGGGAAAAGCTCCAAAAGCAACATTGTAGCCGGGCCCTCGCCCCGCCAAGCCCAACCACAGGCTGCGACGGGCAGCGGCCGGGGCGGCCGCCAAGGGCTCATGCGTGCGATCTTTCACCAAGCGGGCCCGTCGGCCAGCTCAACGGTCACAGCCGGGCGCTAAACTGCTGGCATGCCTCACAGAACCTCGATGTCAACCCGTTGGCGCAGCCTGGTGCTGGTGCCCGTGTGGTTGCTGACCAGTGGATGGGCCGCCGCGCAATGGCAGTGGGTGGACGATACCGGCCGCAAGGTGTTCAGCGACATTGCGCCGCCGGCCAGCGTGCCCGATCAGCACATCCTCAAACGGCCTGGCCCGCGCATTCCCGCGCCCGCTGCGGCTGCCAGCGGTTCAGCCGACGCGCCGGTTGCCACTTCAGCCGCCGCACCGCGACTGCCCGTTCGCGATGAGCAACTGGAGGCTCGCAAGAAACAGCTAGAGGAAGCCGAGCAGGCGAAGAAAAAGGCCGACGAGGAGCGCCTGGCGAAGGCCCGCGCCGACAGTTGCGAACGGGCCAGGCGGGCCAAGGCCACCTTGAACTCGGGGCTGCGCATCGCAACGACGAACGCCAAGGGCGAGCGCGAAGTCATGGACGACAAGGCCCTGGCCCAGGAAAACCAGCGCATTGACGAGATCATGCGCACCGATTGCGCGCCCACGGGCAACTGAGCTGTGCTCCGCACCGACTGATGGGCTTGCCGCTTACCCGCCGAGCCCGGTCACGGGCTCAGTAGCCGGCTTTCGATCCGGGCCGGCGCCGATTGAACAGTCCCGCACCCCGCGCGCCCTGCCCCACGAACCGCTCCCGACGGGCGACCTTGGGGTCAACACGAAGCGGCCGGTACACCTCCAGCCGGTCACCATCGCGCAGCCCGGTCTGGGGACTGCTCACCCGACCCCAGATGCCCAGCGTGTTGGAGGGAATTTCGGGGAAACGCACCAACCACCCGGCGCGTTCCAACGCATCGCGCGCGCTGCTGCCCGCCGGCACGGTGATCCGGTCCTCGTGCACAGTGCGCGGGGCACTGGCATACACCAGCGTGATGTGCAGGTCAGGCCGCTTCATTCCGCGCCATACACCTGGTCTGCGCGCTTGACGAAGGCGTCCACCAGGCTGCCGGCGATTTTCTCGAACACAGGGCCAACGAAGGCCGCGAGCGTGTTGCTGGTGAAGCCGTAGTTCAGCGTGAACTCCACTTTGCAGGCGCGCTGTGTTCCGTCACCCAGCGGGGTGAAGGTCCAGCGACCGTCGAGGTGAGAAAAGGGCCCGTCCATCAGCTCCATCATCACCAGGCGGTCGGCCTCGTGCACGTTGCGGGTGGTGAAGGTATGGCGCAAGCCGCTGATGGCCATGCCCACGCGGGCGACCATGGTGTGGTCGGCCTGCTCCAGCACCTCGCCGCGATCGCACCAAGGGAGAAACTCGGGATAGCGCGCGATGTCGGTCACCAGCGCGAACATTTCATGCGCGCTGTGCCAGAGCAGAACAGACTTGTGAATGGTTTTCATACAATGAGGCCCCCTGAACGCCAGGGTCAGCCCTCGGCCAGCTTGCGCTGGAGTTGCCGTATACGCGATGCCCGCGTTCCCGGGGATGATTCCGCCGCTCAGGCAGCGTTCCCATTGTATTGGCCTTGCATGCACCGACATGTGGCCCCATCTTCAGCGCCATGGCCACCAAATCCAGTTCCAGCAAAAGCACCGCCACCAAAGGCGTCGACAGCCGCATCGCCGACAACAAGAAAGCGGTCTTCAACTATGCGATTGAAGAGCGTTTCGAGGCCGGCATGGTGCTCGAGGGTTGGGAAGTGAAGGCCTTGCGAGAAGGCAAGGTGCAGCTCACCGATGGCTATGTGGTGATCCGGGGAGGCGAGCTGTTCCTGATCGGCTGCCAGATCAACCCGCTGAACACCGCGTCATCGCATGTGACGCCCGACGCGGTGCGCACCAAGAAGCTGTTGCTGCACAAAGACCAGATCCTGCGCCTGATTGGCAAGGTGGAACAGAAAGGCTTCACGCTGGTACCACTCAATCTGCACTGGAAGAGCGGCAAGGTCAAGTGCGAGATTGCGCTGGGCAAAGGCAAGGCCGAGCACGACAAGCGCGACACGATCAAGGACCGTGAAGGCAAACGCGAGGTCGAGCGGGCAATGAAAAGCCGGCAGCGCTGACGCGCTGCCCGCCGCGACCCGCGGCTCAGCCTCCACACAGCACGCGGCGGCTGGGTCAGTTCAATCCCCGAAGCGGATGGGCGTGAGCGGGCCAAGGCTGTTCGAAAAACGCCGCGATCTGCTGAGGCGTCACGTCCTCCAGCCGCGCCGGGTTCCAGCGCGGTGCATGGTCCTTTTCGACGGCCAGTGCGCGAACACCCTCTACCGTCTCGCTCTGGGCGGCACCGCGCCAGTGGAAGCACTGGCGCACCATGCCACGCTCCATGCGCAGATTGTCGGCCAGGCCCAGGCCACGGGCCCGGCGGATCTGCTCCAGCACCACGTGCAACATCAGGGGTGAGCGCGTGCGCAGCACCGGGGCCGTGCTACGCGCCCACTCGCTATCGGTAGCATCCAGCGCCGCCATGATCTGGAGCATGCCAGACAGAGCGAAGATGCGATCCACCTCCAACTGCGGCCATCCGGCCGGGCCGGCCGTGGTGCTCAGGTGGCTGGTGCACCAGCGCTCCACCGAAGCGCCATTCTCAAACGGCGTCGTCCCCAGGGATGCCCACAGGCCTGCCAGGCGACCCGAATCGATGCAGCCGTCGGCCAGCCCGGCGGCCATCGCCTCACGCCCGCCCAGGACACGCCCGGTGAGGGCCAGGTACTCGCCCAGGCGGCCTGGGCAGCGGCTCAGGAAGTAACCGCCGCCCACGTCTGGAAACAGGCCGATGCCGGTCTCGGGCATGGCCAGCTGGCTGCGCTCGGTGACGATGCGCAGGCTTGCGCCCTGGCTGATGCCCATGCCGCCTCCCATGACGATGCCATCCATGATGGCAATGTAGGGCTTGGGGTAGGTGTGGATCAGGTGGTTGAGGGTGTACTCCTCGGTGAAGAAGTCCTCCAGCCGCGGATCGCCGCCGAGAGCCGCCTGGTGGAAAAACCGGATGTCACCCCCCGCGCAGAAGGCGCCGAAGGGGCCACCCTTGCTGCAGCCGCGCACGACCACCGCCAGCACGGTGTCGTTATCGCGCCAGTCCAGCAAGGCCTGGCTGATGGCGCGGATCATGTCCAGCGACAGCGCGTTGAGCGCGCGTGGGCGGTTCAGCGTCAGACAGCCGACGCGGCCCTGAATCTCGGCGACGATGTGGGCATCGGTGACGGTGGGGGTGGCAATCTCGGTCATGGTCTCTCGCTCCGGTAAGGTGTCTGATGATTGTGGCGTCTATCGGTCCGCCGAAAG
>JAGXRS010000383.1 GCA_018335615.1 Hydrogenophaga sp.
CTGGGATGGGGGCAGGCGCATCGGATGCAGCTTTGGAGGTGGCGACAGCTGAAAAGGGGTCAGATCCCGATTCAGGGCAGCAGACTCAACGGAGCGCGAAGCCTCGAACGAAATCGGGCTCTGACCCCTTTTCAGCGGCTTCAACGCCAACGCCCGTCGCACCCACCCCCCTCGGCAACCACTGGATCGAAGTCCGCGGCGCCCGCCTGCACAATTTGCAGAACCTCACCGTGGCCGTGCCCCTGCAGCGCCTGGTGGTGGTCACCGGCGTCAGCGGCTCGGGCAAGTCCACCTTCGCGCGCGACGTGCTGCTCACCAACGTGGCCACCGCCGTGGCCCAGCGCAGCACCTTCGCCGGCCGTACCGCCTGGGACGAGAAAGGCGAGCGCCCGGTCTGGGTGGGCTGCGACAAGGTGCTGGGCACCGAGCCCATCGACCGCGTGCTCGAAGTCGACCAGACCCCCATCGGCAAGACGCCGCGATCCTGCCCGGCCACCTACATCGGCTTCTGGGACACGGTGCGCAAGCTCTTCGCCGACACGCTCGAAGCCAAGGCCCGCGGCTACGGCCCGGCCCGCTTCAGCTTCAACACCGGCGAAGGCCGTTGCCCCGGCTGCGAAGGGCAGGGCATGCGCACCATCGAAATGAGCTTCCTGCCCGACGTGAAGGTGCCCTGCGAGGTCTGCCACGGCGCGCGCTTCAACCCCGAGACGCTGGCCGTCACCTGGAAGGGCAAGAACATCGGCGACGTGCTGCAGATGGAGGTGGACGAAGCAGTGGAATTCTTCGCCACCATGCCCAGCATCAGCCACCCGCTGCAGCTGCTGAAAGACGTGGGCCTGGGCTACCTCACGCTGGGCCAGCCCAGCCCCACGCTCAGCGGCGGCGAGGCGCAGCGCATCAAGCTGGTGACCGAACTCAGCAAGGTGCGCGACGAGGTGGGCCGCCGGGGCCAGAAGGCGCCGCACACGCTTTATGTGCTGGACGAGCCCACCGTCGGCCTGCACATGGCCGACGTGGAAAAGCTCATCCGCGTGCTGCACCGCCTGGTGGACGGCGGGCACAGCGTGGTGGTGATCGAGCACGACCTGGACGTGATGGCGGAAGCCGACTGGATCATCGACCTGGGGCCGGAAGGCGGCGGCGAGGGCGGCCGCATCGTGGCCGCGGCCACGCCCGACGAGGTGGTGCGGCTGGACACGCACACCGGGCGCGTGCTGGGGCCGGTGCTGGCGCGGGGATGAGCCTTCAGGTCATCCACATCCACCCATCCGCGCCGGTCAAGCCCGCGCTGGGCGCACCCTGCAACGGTTGCGGCGTGTGCTGCCTGGCCGAGCCCTGTCCGCTGGGGCAGGTGCTGTCGCGCAGGCGCCGGGGCGCGTGTGACGCCCTGCGCTGGGACAACGCGGGCGGCCTGTACCGCTGCGGCGCGCTGGTGGATGCGGCTGGGCTGCTCGGCCCGCGCGGGGCATGGGCGGCGCCGTTGCTCAGGCGACTGGCCCGGCGCTGGATCGCGGCCGGGTTGGGCTGTGACGCGAGCCTTCAGGTCGATCCGGGTTCGGGCCCGGTGCGCCCGACCGAATGACGGCCTGACCCGCAGACTGACCCGCCGCGCTCAGCGCGCCAGCAGCCAGGCGATGGCCAGCGCCATCAGCACGGCACCCCAGAGCAGCAACCGGGTGCGCACCCGCAGCACCTCCACGGCGCTGACCAGCCGGGCGTTCTGTTCTGCCAGCTCGGCCACGGTCTGGGTGAGCTGTTCCTGTGCCTGGGCCTGCTGCTCGATCTGCTGCTGCGCCACGATCAGGCGGTTCACGATCTCGCCCATGCTGGGGGTGTCCCGCCCGCTCGGGTCGAGGGGCATGGGCGGCGGGGCGTCGATCGCCTTGTCGCGCTGACGATCCATCAGTTTGCGCGCGGCGCCCAGCACCTTGGGCGCGTGTTCGATCACGTCGCCCCAGGGAATCACCTTGAGCGCAATCAGCCAGGGGATGGCCATCGGGGGTCCTTTCTCTGGGATGCAGGGTGCAAGACCAAACAGCTTAACGCGCCCGAGCCGCCTGCGCCGACCTTGCCCAGGATCAAGGTTTCTGCCTGCATCAAGCGTAATATGCGCAATTGCGAATACTCAAATGGTTTGCCAATCGGGAGCAGGGCATGGACTGGACGGGCTGGGTGGAGGCATGGGGGGAGCCGGCGGTGCTGGCGGCGTGTGGCCTGCTGATCGGGCTGGGCTTTGGCTTCTTTGCGCAGCGCTCGCGCTTCTGCCTGCGCGCCGCGGTGATCGAGTTCTGGCACGGCCGTTTTGGCGACAAACTGGCCGTGTGGTTGCTGGCCTTCGCCACCGCGGTGGTGGGTGTGCAGCTGTTCGTGGTGGCGGGCGGGCTGGACGTGAGCACGGCCCGGCAGCTGTCAGCGCGCGGCAGCCTGTCGGGTGCGCTGCTGGGTGGGCTGATCTTCGGTGTGGGCATGGTGATGACGCGGGGCTGTGCCAGCCGGCTGCTGGTGTTGTCGGCCAACGGCAATCTGCGTGCCCTGCTGTCGGGGCTGGTGTTCGCCGTGGTGGCGCAGGCCTCGCTGGGCGGCGTGCTGGCGCCCTTGCGCGAAACCATGGCCAGCTGGTGGGTGGTGGAGGGCGGTGCCACGCGCAGCCTGCTCTCGCTGGTGGGGGCCGGCCCCTGGGACGGCCTGGTGTTCGGTGCCATCTGGCTCATCACCGGCATCTTCTTCGCACACCACAGCGGCTGGGGTTTCTGGAAATGGGCGGGCGGCATCGGCACCGGCCTCATGGTGGCGCTGGCCTGGCTGGCCACCTACCAGGTGATGGCCCATTCGTTTGAGCCGGTGCAGATCCAGGGCCTGACCTTCAGCGGCCCGTCGGCCGAGTGGCTGATGCGGGTGCTCAGCGAGAGCGACAAGCCCTGGACCTTCGGCCTTGGCCTGATGCCGGGTGTGTTCCTGGGCTCCCTGGCGGGCGCGCTGGTGGGCGGCGACTGGAAGCTGGAGGGCTTCGGCGGCGCGTACACCATGCCGCGCTACATCGTTGGCGCGGTGCTGATGGGTTTCGGCTCCATGCTGGCCGGCGGCTGTGCGGTGGGCGCGGGCATGACCGGTGGCGCCATCTTCGCCGTGACCGCCTGGCTCACCCTGCTGGGCATGTGGGTGGGCGGTGGGTTGGCCGACCGGCTGCTGGACCGGCCGGCACCCGCCACGGCT
>JAGXRS010000384.1 GCA_018335615.1 Hydrogenophaga sp.
CCGCCGCCGATCAGGGCCGCTGCCCGCAACCGGCAGGCCCTGCCCGGCGAACCAAGCCGGGGCGTCGAACCGGGCCTGTCGTGGCAGCAGGTCGGGCTCCCGCAGCAGGCCGCCGGTGCGTTCCGTGAAGCCGGGGTAGAAATACCAGCGGATGAGCCCCTGCGCCGGCCCGCGCATGAGCGGCGAGGGCAGGGTGTGGGTGCGCTCCACATAGCCCTCGGCGCTGAGGTATTCCAGGTTGATCCACACCGGCGCCGCACCGCTGGCGGCCACCCGCTTGCCCAGCGCCTGTACGCAGGCCTCATCCGCTTCGCAGCCGAAGGCCTCGCCCCAGACGTCAGCCGCGGCCACCTCGGCGGGTGATGTGCCGTGCGACGGTGCACACGGTGTCGTCCAGTGAACGACCTGCACGCCGGGCACCTGGCCTTCCAGCGCGCCCGGCGCCATCCAGGCCAGCGCCTCGGGCTGGTCGATCCACAGCTGCAGCCGGTGGCCCCGCTGCGCCAGGTCGGCGCACAGGCGCCAGCACACGCCGATGTCGCCCAGGTTGTCGATCACGCGGCAAAACACCACCCAGCGCAGGGGCGTTGCAGCGGTGGCGGCATCGTCGGCCGGGGAGGATGAAATGGGTGAGACGGCGGTGGGGTCCATGCCCGCGATCTTGCCGCATGCGGTCTGGGCGCCGTTCACAATACCGGCCATGTCAGAACCGCATTCCGATCAACTGTTGAGCGACGTGGCCGCCTTGCCGGGTCTGCCCGGCGTCTACCGCTATTTCGACGCGCAGGGCCAGCTGCTCTACGTGGGCAAGGCGCGCAACCTGAAGAAGCGCGTGAGCAGCTACTTCCAGAAGACCCACGACGGCACGCGCATCGGCCACATGATCAGCAAGATTGCCCGCATGGAGACCACGGTGGTGCGCTCCGAAGCCGAGGCGCTGCTGCTGGAAAACAACCTCATCAAGGCGCTGAACCCCAAGTTCAACATCCTGTTCCGGGACGACAAGAGTTACCCCTACCTGAAGATCACCGGCACCCGCGAAACCTTCCGCACCGCCGGGCGCCTGCCGGTGCCCTCGCTCGCCTTTCCGCGCATGGCGTATTACCGCGGCGCCGTCGACCGCCGCCACAGCTACTACGGGCCCTACCCGAGCGCCTGGGCGGTGAAGGAATCGATCACGCTGCTGCAGAAGGTGTTCCGCCTGCGCACCTGCGAAGACACGGTGTTCGCCAACCGCACACGGCCCTGCCTGCTGTACCAGATCAAGCGCTGCAGCGGCCCCTGCGTGGACCTGATCGAGATGGAGGACTATGCGCGCGACGTGCGGGATGCCGAGCGTTTCCTGCGCGGCGAAACGCAGGCGGTGCTGGATGCGCTGGAGGCGCGCATGATGGCGCACGCCGAGAAGCTGGAATTCGAGCAGGCGGCCGAGTTGCGCAACCAGATGACCGCGCTCTCGCGCGTGCTGCACCAGCAGAGCATGGACAACCTGTCCGACCAGGATGTGGACGTGCTGGCCGTGAAGGTGCAGGGCGGTCGTGCCTGTGTGAACCTGGCCATGATTCGCGGCGGGCGCCACCTGGGCGACCGGCCGTATTTCCCGGCGCATGTGGAAGACGCCACCCAGATCGACACGTTGCTGGAGCAGGACGCGGGTGAAGAGGTCGCCACCCGGCAAGACCCGACGGAGCGCGTGGCCGTCAAGGTGCTGGAGGCCTTCATCGCCCAGCACTACCTGGGCACGGCCATGCCGCACACGCTGGTGACCAGCCACCCGGTGGGCAAGCCGCTGCTGGAGGCGCTCTCCGAGCAGACCGGCGCGCGCGTGAACGCGGTGCACAACCCCCGCGAACACCGCCGCGCCTGGCTCGACATGGCGCAGACCAACGCCGGCATCGCGCTGGCGCGGCTGCTGTCGGAAGAGGGTTCGCAGCAGGCGCGCACGCGCGCGCTGGCCGACGCGCTGGAGCTGCCCGACGACGACCTGGAGAGCCTGCGCATCGAATGCTTCGACATCTCGCACACGGCGGGCGAGTCCACGCAGGCCTCGTGTGTGGTGTTCGAGGGGCACAAGATGCAGAACAGCCAGTACCGCCGCTACAACATCGAGGGCATCACGCCCGGCGACGACTACGCGGCCATGCGGCAGGTGCTGCTGCGCCGCTATGGGCGCATCGCCGAGGCGCTGCGGGCGGAAAAGCTCGCGGTTTCCGCGGAACCCCCGCCGCCGCTTTCGCCCTCGGCCGACGCAAGCCCGGACGCAGCGCCCACGTCGATGGAACAGGCGGTGGAGCATGCGCAGCAGGAAGCGGCTGCGGCAGAGCCCGCCGGCGACCTGACCACCGTGGCGCCCGCCGGCCCGCGCATGCCCGACCTGGTGCTGATCGATGGCGGCAAGGGCCAGGTGAGCATGGCGCGCGAGGTGTTCGAGGAACTGGGCCTGGACCTGTCGCTCATCGTCGGCGTGGAAAAAGGCGAGGGTCGCAAGGTGGGCCTGGAAGAACTGGTGTTCGCCGACGGCCGCCCCAAGGTCTACCTGGGGCACGACTCCGCCGCACTCATGCTGGTGGCGCAGATCCGCGACGAGGCGCACCGCTTTGCCATCACCGGCATGCGCGCCCAGCGCGCGCGCGTGCGCACCGGTGGCAGCAAGCTGGAAGACATCCCCGGCGTCGGCCCGAAGAAGCGCGCGCGCCTGCTGCAGCGCTTCGGCGGTGTACGCGGCGTCGCGGCGGCCAGCGTGGACGATCTCTGCACCGTGGAGGGCATTTCGGCCGACCTGGCCGACGCCATCTACCGGGCGCTGCACTGACGTGGCGCGGCTGCGTCCGGGTGCGCGACAGCGCGTTCGACAGGACACACCATAATCACCCCATGTTTTTCAACCTCCCCACCCTGTTGACCTGGGCGCGCATCGTCGCCATTCCGCTCATCATCGGGGTGTTCTACCTGGAGGGCAGCAGCCCGGCTCAGAAGAACCTGATCGCCACCGTGCTGTTCGTGGTGTTTGCCGCCACCGACTGGGCCGATGGCTATCTGGCCCGCAAGCTCAACCAGACCTCGGCCTTCGGCGCCTTCCTCGACCCGGTGGCCGACAAGATCCTGGTCTGTGCCAGCCTGCTCGTGCTGGTGCACCTGGACCGCGCCGACGTGTTCGTGGCCCTCATCATCATCGGGCGCGAGATCGCCATTTCGTCGTTGCGCGAGTGGATGGCCATCATCGGCGCCACCAAGAGCGTGGCCGTGCACATGATCGGCAAGATCAAGACATCGGTGCAGATGGTGGCGATTCCCTTTCTGCTGTTCGATGGCACGTTGCTCGGCGTGATCGACACGCACCTCTGGGGCACCTGGCTGATCTGGGCCTCGGCGGTGCTCACCGTCTGGTCCATGGTGTATTACCTGCGCAAGGCCCTGCCCGAAATCCGCGCCCGCTCGCACTGAGCCCGGCCGCGGCTTTCCCCCCCTTCACGTTTCTGTTGACATGACCGCTTCTGCGCAAGACAACGCCTGGCTGCGCGCCATGCCCTGGGTGTTCGTGCTGATCTGGAGCACCGGCTTCATCGTCGCCCGCTACGGCATGCCGCACGCCCCGCCCATGAAGTTCCTGGCGGTGCGCTACGCGCTGTCCATGCTGTGTTTCCTGCCCTGGATCTGGGTGGCCGGGGTGAAGTGGCCAGGCACGCGCCAGCAGTGGCTGCACCTGGCCGTGACCGGCATCCTGATGCACGCCGGTTATCTGGGCGGCGTGTGGGCCGCCGTGAAAGCCGGCATGGGGTCGGGCCTGTCCTCGCTCATCGTCGGCATCCAGCCGGTGCTCACCGCCATCTGGCTCAGCAGCGTGGGCGGGCAGGGCGGCCAGGTGTCGCGCCGGCAATGGGTGGGGCTGATTCTGGGCTTTGCCGGCTTGGTGCTGGTGGTCTCGCGCAAGTTCGACGCCGGCGGCCCGGGCGACCAGGCCAACTGGGTGAACCTCTCGTTTGCCGTGATGGCGCTGTTCTCCATCACGGTCGGCACGCTCTACCAGAAGCGCTACGTCAAGCCCTGCGACGTGCGCAGCGCCAATACCGTGCAGCTGGGCGCGGCCTTGCTGGTGACCTTGCCATTGGCCGCGATGGAACTGGAGGCGATGCGCTGGAACGGCGAGCTGGCCGGGGCCATGGCCTGGTCGGTGCTGGGTCTCACGCTCGGCGGCAGTTCGCTGCTCTACATGCTGATCCAGCGTGGCGCGGCGGCCTCGGTCACCAGCCTGATGTACCTGGTGCCGCCGTGTACCGCGCTGATCGCCTGGTTGCTGTTCGACGAGCCCATCACCGCGGTCACCCTGGCGGGCACGGCGCTCACCGCGTTTGGCGTGAGCCTGGTGGTGCGGCCGGCGAAGACGGGCTGAGCTTCCAGGGCTCCTCGGCGAAGGCGCTCGCCAGAAAGTCCACCAGCAGGCGGATGCGCCGGGGTGCCTGGGCGCGGTAGGGCGCGAGCCAGTGGATGTCGGCATCGACCATCACATGCTCGGGCAGCACGCGCACCAGGGCGCCACTGGCCAGTTGCGGGGCGATGTCCCACAGGCTGCGCAGCATGATGCCGTGTCCGGCCAGGCACCAGTCGCGCACCAGCTCGCCGGAGTTGCTGCTGAGGCTGCCGCGCACTGCCACGTGCTGCACCGCCGCCTCGCCGCTGCGTTGCAGCCGCCAGTGGTCGAAGCGCTGACCGGCCGCACCCCCGTTTTCCCGCACCACCAGGCATTCG
>JAGXRS010000385.1 GCA_018335615.1 Hydrogenophaga sp.
CCGCTGAACAGCACTTTTTCTTCTTCCACCCAGGCAATGGTGTCGCCACGGGTGTGGCCGTAGCCGGGGCTCCAGATCTGCACCGTGACGCCGCCCAGGTCGATGCTGAGCTTGCCGGGCACTTCGCCCTTGGTGGCGTCACCGCCGCCGATCACCATGGTGGGCCAGGTGAGGCCGGGCACCGAGTCGGCACCGCGGAACAGGCGCGGGAAGCGCTCCATCTCGCTCTGCATGTCCTGCGCGCCGCGTTCCTGAATCAGTTCCAGCGTGCCCTGGCTGGCGATGACTTCGGTCGCACCTTCGGCCGCGTAGGCGCTGGCGCCCAGCACGCGCACGGCGTGGTAGTGGGTCAGCAGCACGTACTTGATCGGCTTGTCCGACACGGTGCGGATCTGCTTGATGAGGTCGCGCGCCATGGCCGGGGTGGCGGTGGCGTCGCTCACCATGATGTACTTCTCGCCAATGATCACGCCCGAGTTCGGGTCGCCCTCGGCGGTGTAGGCCCAGCAATGCGGGCTGAGCTGTTCGAAGGTGATCTTTTTGTCTTCCAGGTCGGCCTGGGAGGCGAAGGCTTTGCTCATGGGGGTCTCCGGTGGGGGTGTGGCAGCAAGAGGCAAGATTTTACCTAAACGAAACGAGTTTCGTAATGGTGAATATGAAAACCCTTCATTCTGCGCCGCTGGCGTGCAGCGTCAAGCGGGGTCAAGCGGCCAGACCGCGCTCCAGCACCGCCACCACCTCGTCGGCAAAGGCCTGGTAGCTCATGGGGCCGCCGGGGCGCAGCCAGGTGAAGGTCCAGTTGATCATGCCGAACAGCATCATGGTGACGGCGGTCTGGTTGGCGGGCGTGACGCGCTCGGGGTAGGCGCGGCGCAGGAAGCGCGTGAAGGCGGCCACCACGTCGCGCTGGCGGTTCAGGATGAGTTCGCGCTGCGCATTCCCCAGGAATTTCGTGTCCGACACCAGCGCCACATGCCGCGTGGCCGAATCTTCGTACTCGTCCAGAAACGCGCGCACCAGCTCGCTCAGCGCGTCGCGCTCGCTCAGGTTCTTGCGCTGCGCGCGCGCTTCCGACTCACCGATGAGCGCCAGCAGGCGCTGGGTGTAGCGGTCCAGCAGGTCGAACAGGATCGCTTCCTTGCTCTCGTAATAGTGGTAGAGCCGCGCCTTGCTGGTGCCGCAGGCGGTGGCGATGTCGTTCATGCTGGCGGCGGGAAAGCTCTGGCGCGCAAAGCACTGCGCGGCCACGTCGAGGATTTCGTCGCGCTTGAGGTCGTGGGAGGCGGATTTGGGGCGGGCCATGGGGGCGGATTGTCCCACCGCCTGGCTCGCCTAGCTGTTGGCCAGCGCTCTGCGCTCTTGCTCCATGTGCACCCAGTCCACCACGTCGGGACTGGGCTGGTAGCCGCTGACGATTTGCTGCAGCATCACCCGGATAAGGGGAACGTTGTTCTCGTTCATGGCAATGCTCAACGCGCTGAGCTTGTCCTGCAGTTGCGGCCAGGGCAGGAACTGCTCGTGGGCCTTCATGATGCGCTGGTGGTGGGTGGGCTTGGGGTTGTCGCCAATCAACAGTTCTTCGTACAGCTTTTCACCGGGGCGAAGCCCGGTGATGGTCAGTTCAATGTCACCGTCGGGGTTCAGTGCGTCACGCACCGTGAGGCCGGAGAGTTCCACCATGCGGCGGGTCAGGTCGATGATCTTGACCGGCTGCCCCATGTCCAGCACAAACACATCGCCCCCCTGCCCCATGGCACCAGCCTGAATCACCAACTGTGCCGCCTCGGGGATGGTCATGAAGTAACGGGTGATGTCGGCATGGGTGAGGGTAATGGGGCCACCGTTTTTGATCTGCTCACGGAACAAGGGCACCACCGAACCGCTGGAGCCCAGCACGTTGCCAAAGCGCACCATGGAAAACACCGTGCGGGGGGTGGGTGGCCTGTCCTCTTGTGAATTCACGGTCGCGTTCAGTGCGGCCAGTGCCTGCAGCACCATCTCTGCCAGTCGCTTGGTTGCACCCATGACATTGGTGGGGCGCACGGCCTTGTCGGTGCTGACCAGCACAAAGTTGCGCACATTGCTCCGCAATGCGGCTTCAGCGCAGGTCAGGGTTCCCCACACGTTGTTGCGCACGCCTTCGGCCGGGTTGTGCTCCACCAGCGGCACATGCTTGTAGGCCGCGGCATGGTAGACCGTGTGGGGCTTCCAGGTGTCCATGATTTCGTGCATGCGCACGGCGTCGCACACCGACGCAAGCAAGGGAATGATCTCCACCGCTGATGGCTGGGTGTCGGTGCCCACCACCGTGGTGCCTGCCTCAGCGTTTGCCTCATGTTCAGGCGCCTGGGCGCTGGACCGCTCGCGTGCCAGCATGGCTTGCAGTTCATGGTGGATCTGGTAGAGCGCAAATTCGCTCATCTCCACCAACAGCAACTGCTTGGGGTGCGTCTTGAGAATCTGGCGACACAACTCGCTGCCGATGCTGCCACCGGCCCCCGTCACCAGCACCGTCTTGTTGAACGTGTTCAGGTTCAGCAGCAAACCATGCGGCTTGACCGGCTCGCGCCCCAGCAAGTCGTCAATATCGAGTTCGCGCACATCGCTCAGGCTCACCTTGCCCATGACGATGTCGCTCAGCCCGGGCAGTGTGCGAACCGCCACCTTGTGCGGCTTGAGGTTGTTCAGTATCTCGTTGCGCCGCTGACGCGACACGCTGGGCAGTGCCAGCATCACGTCGGTGACGGGGATGACATTCAACAGCCTGTCCAGGTCATCCGGGTTGTGAATGGGCAAACCATTGAGCACATGGCCGTGCAGCCGGTCGTCATCGTCCAGGAAACCGACCACCCGAATCTCGTGGCTGTTGACCATGGCCGATGCCAGTTGCCGCCCCGCACCGCCAGCGCCGTAGATGAACGCCTGCGGCAGCGCCGCCCTGCGCAGTTTTTGTTGATAAGAACTCCCCAGCCACACCCGCGCGGCAGCACGGGAACCCCCCACCAACAGCAGCATCAGCATGGGCTGGATCAAGCCCACAGCCCTGGGCACGCCTTCTACCCCCCAAAGCGTAAAAACGGCGGCGAACGCCACGCCGTACAGCACCAAAGCGCGAGCCATCGCGACCATGGCCGACAGCCCGCTGTAGCGGAAGATGGCCCGGTACAGGCCGGCGGTGATGAAGAGAGGGAGCGCCAGCACCACCGACGCCAGTGCAGGCCAGATGAACGGGCCGGAAAAGGAAACCCACTCGTCCAGCCGCAAATAAAACGCCAACCAGACCGTCAGAACACACAAAAAGGCATCAAGCATCAGCACACCCAAGCGCTTGACAGGCCTGGGTAGCGCCAATGCCCTGCGGGCCCAACTGTCAGCCACACGCATCATGGCTGCGCCCCGCTCTGCAGCGATGCCGCCGACAACACCTGGGCAATCGCCTGTGCGGCCCGTTCCATTTCCTGCTCAGTCAAGGTGGGGTGCACCAGAAACATCAGGCTGGTGTCACCCAGCACCCGGGCCACCGGCAGGCGCGGCTCGGGGCGCCAG
>JAGXRS010000386.1 GCA_018335615.1 Hydrogenophaga sp.
GCCGTCGCTCTTGACGCGCACCTTGACGTTGTAGTCCACCACACGTTTGACGGGGACGATGACCTTCATGTTGGGATGCTCCTGATGATGATGAAAAGGGGAACCGAGTTGACGTACACGTCAATTCGGCGATTGTATGTCCGGGTCACCGCTGGAGGGCACGCAGCGCTGCGCACGACTTGAAACAAAATAGAACGATCGTGCTTTTTTTATTATACGTCTTGCGCCTTGCTTTGGCAAAGCATCCCGTGACAGCGGGCCAAGTGTCATCCCAGCGACTATTAACCAACCAATCGGTCGGCTAATTCGGGTAAGTCTGGAGGCGGCTTCTCGGGGTATTCGCCTATAGTGGGTTCAACCCGATATGTTTATATTTGGTAACTATATTCCCCCCATCAGGAGACCTCAGCATGAAACTTCGCCACGTCTTTGCCGCCGCCCTGTCCACCACCGTGCTCGCCAGCGGCCTGGCCTCTGCCCAGACGGTGTTCACCGTGTCCAGCTGGCTGCCGCCCACCCACACGGCAAGCATGGCCCAGAAGAGCTGGTGCGATCTGCTGGAGAAGGAAAGCACCGGGCGCATGAAGTGCAACATCCTGCCCAAAGGCGTGGTGGCAGCGCCGGGCACCTTCGATGCCGTCCGTGACGGTCTGGCCGACATCTCCTACACCGTGGACGGCTACACGCCGGGTCGCTTCATCAACACCCAGGTGGCCGAATTCCCCTTCCTGGGCGACAGCGCCACCGCCACCTCGGTCGCTTACCAGCGCATCTACAGCAAGTACTTCGCCCCGCTGGGCGAGCACCGCGGCGTGAAGGTGCTGGCCGTGTTCACCCACGGCCCGGGCATCATCTTCAACAGCAAGAAGCCCGTGACCAGCGCGGCCGATGCCGCCTCGCTCAAATTCCGCATCGGCGGCGGCAACATCAACGAACTGTCCAGAGCCATGGGCTGGAACACCACCCTGAAGCCCGCGCCCGAGTCCTTCGAACTGATGTCCACCGGCGTGATGGACGGCACGTT
Source organism: Hydrogenophaga sp. (assembly GCA_018335615.1). Taxonomy (GTDB): domain Bacteria; phylum Pseudomonadota; class Gammaproteobacteria; order Burkholderiales; family Burkholderiaceae_C; genus Hydrogenophaga. The sequence goes on from JAGXRS010000386.1 coordinate 1,025, forward strand.
CTTCCCCGACGAATCCATCGCGTCGTTCAAGCTCAGCATGGTCAAGCACGCCACCACCTTCCCCGGTGGCCTGTACAACACCAGCTTCGTGTTCATGATGAACCCGGGCAAGTACAACAGCCTGTCGCCACAAGACAAAGCCGTGGTCGACAAGATCTCGGGTGAAACGGCTGCGCGCATCTTCGGCGAGGGCTGGGACCGTGTGGACGCCGCGAGCCGCGAAATCCAGAAAGCCCAGGGCGTGAGCCGTGTCATGGCCGACCAAGCCTTCGTGAAGGCCGTCATGGACAAGCAGGACTATCTGGAGACCAAGTGGGCCGCAAACGCACAGGTCAAGGGCCTCAAAGATCCGAAGAAAGTCCTGGCCGAATTCCGCGCCGAGATCGCCAAGGTCAAGTAAGGTAGCGCGCGCTCGTCAGAACTGCGCGCCTTCTCGCAGGTCGATGGGGTGGCCAGACCGGCCGGCCCATCGGCTTTTTTCCATTCAGAAAGCACAACATGCTCAACATGCTTGACCGCGCGCTGCGCTGGTCCACCGGTCTGGTGGCCGCCATGGCGCTGTTTTCCATCATGTGGCTCACCGTGGTCGACGTGATCGGTCGCAAGTTCTTCAGCAACTCGGTACCCGGCGGCCTGGAACTCACCGAGATCCTGATGGTCGTGGTGATTTTCGGCGCCCTGCCCCTGGTGTCCTGGCGCGGGGAGCACGTGGTCTTCGACTCGCTGGACCCCTACATTCCCGACTGGTTGCGCGGCATCCAGACGCGACTGGTGCACCTCATCAGCGCCGCTCTGTTCGGCTTTCTGGGCCGCCTGATGGCCATGCGCGCCGAGCGCTTTGCCGAGTACGGCGACACCACCGTGCACCTGCAGCTGTCCATTGCGCCGGTGGCCTGGCTCATGACCGGCCTGCTGATCCTGACGGCCCTGGTCCACCTGCTCTTCGTGTTCGTGAACGCGCCGGCACCCACCCACCAGCCAGCCCCGCCCGCCACCGAGAGGAACGCAGCATGACCGAAGCGTTTCTGGGTTTCATGGCCGTCTTCGTGATGGCCTTCCTGCGCATTCCGCTGGCCGTGGCCATGTCCATTGCCGGCATCGTCGGCATGGGCCTCATGCGCGGCTGGCAACCGGCCTTTGCTGGCACCAGCCAGGTGATCTTCGAAACCGGCTTTCATTACGTGCTGTCGGTCATTCCGCTGTTCGTGCTGATGGGCAACCTGGTGGCGCGGGCTGGCATGGCCAAGGAGCTGTTCACCGCGGCCAACGCCTTCGTCGGCCACCGCCGCGGCGGCCTGGCCATGGCCAGCGTGATCGCCTCCGGTGGCTTTGGCTCGATCTGCGGCTCGTCCATTGCCACCGCCGCCACCATGACGCGCGTGGCCTTTCCCGAGATGAAGGCGCACGGCTACAAGGACACGCTGGCCACCGGCGCCATTGCCGGCGGCGGCACGCTGGGCATCCTGATCCCCCCCTCCACCATCCTGGTGATCTACGGGATCATCACCGAGACCGACATCGGCAAGCTGTTCATCGCCGGCATCCTGCCGGGCATCGTGGCCATCACCTGCCTGTGCATGGCCGTGGTGTTCGTCACCTGGCGCGACCCGTCGGCCGGCCCGCCGGCCAAGCGCTTCACCTGGCGCGAGCGCCTGGCTGCCATTCAAGGCATCTGGGGTGTGGCGCTGCTGTTTGCGCTGGTGATCGGCGGCATCTACGGCGGCGTGTTCACCGCCACGGAAGGCGCAGGTGTGGGTGCGGGCGGCGCCTTCGTGTTCGCCTTGCTGCGCCGAACGCTCACGCCCCGGGTGGTGATGGACATTCTGGTGGAGAGCGCGCGCACCACGGCCATGCTGTTCACCATCCTGATCGCCGCGATGATCTTCACCAACTTCATCAACTACACCACGATGCCGGGCGACCTGCGCGACTTCGTGCTGCAGTTCAGCCCGCACCCCATCATGGTGGTGGTGATGATGATGGGCGTGTACCTGGCCCTGGGCATGGTGATGGAAGAGCTGGCCATCGTGCTGCTGACCATTCCCGTGTTCTTCCCGATCATCACCGGCCTGGGCTTCGACCCGATCTGGTTCGGCATCCTGATCGTGACCATCGTGGAGATCGGCATGATCTCGCCCCCGGTGGGCCTGAACCTGTTCGTCATCAACTCGCTGCTGCCCAACGTGAAGCTGGGCAGCATCTACCGCGGCGTGTGGCCCTTCGTGATGGCCGACATCGTGCGCCTGGGCATCCTGATCGCCTTCCCGGCAATCGCGCTCTGGTTACCCAGCCTGATGTGAACCTGAGGCCTCGGCGCCCAGCGCGGCGCCGGCTGGCGGCCGCATGTGCAGCACGCGCTGCGGGTACGGTATCTCGATGCCCTTTTCCCGCAGCGATTGCAGGATGGCGCGGTTGATGAGCGAGCGCAGGTTGAGCTGCCCGTTCTCCGGGTCGGCGATCCAGTAACCCAGCGTGAACTCCAGCCCGTCGGCGCCAAACGCCGACAGCGCCACCGAGGGCGCCGGCTCGGTCAGCACCCGCGGCTGCGCCCGCGCGGCTTCCGACAAGATCTGGATCACCTGCTCCACATCGCTGTCGTAGGCCACCGACACCACCGTGGACTGCCAGAGCTTGGGGTCGGCCAGCGACATGTTCTCGACCCGGCTGGTGATCAGGATTTCGTTGGGCACGATGGACTCGCGACCCGCCAGCGAGCGAATCACGGTGTAGCGGGCGTTGATGTCTGTGATGCGGCCCTCGAAGTTGTCCACCCGCACGTTGTCGCCAATGCGCATGCTGCGCTCGGCCAGGATCACGAAGCCGCTGACATAGTTGGACGCCAGTTTCTGCAACCCGAAGCCGATGCCCACGCCGATCGCGCCGCCCAGCACCGAGAGCGCCGTCAGGTCGATGCCCACCGCCGACAGCGCCACGATCAGGCCGACGAACATCAGCAGCGCGCGCGTGGCATTGCTCACCGCCTTGCGCAGCGACAGCTCCCCCCCCACGGCCGATTTCAGCAGCCGCGCCTCGATGGCCGCGGACACCCACAGCGCCAGGATCAGCACCGCACCGGCGGTCAGCGCGCCCTCGATCAAGGTGCGCACGCTCATGGTGGAGGTGCCCATCTTCCAGGTGATCTGGTCCAGCTCGCGCAGGATGATGGGCAGCAGCCCGCTGACCCACAGCACCATGGCCAGCCAGGCCACCCAGGAAATGGTGCGCTCCAGCGCGCGCACCCAGGGTGCCGTGGCAAAGGCCAGCTGCAGCACCTTCACGCCCAGGCGGATCACCACCAGCGACACCAGTACTGGCACCGCCACCTTGAACACCGCCAGCGGCACAAACTCCAGCAGCGCGGCACGGGCCACATAGGCCAGCGCCAGCAGCAGCAAGGGAAACAGGACGCCGTCGACCACCCGGCTGCCGAACAGCACCGAAACGCGCTCGTCTCCCATGCCCAGGGCGCGGCGCAGCAGCGCGGTGACACCCCAGGCGATCAACACACAGAGCGCCAGCGCGGCCAGTTCGGCCCACACCGTGGGCTGGGCAAAACCTGACAGCCAGACGTGAAAGTCGTCAATCGGCGGTGGGGTGGACGGGAGCGCAGCGTTCGTGGTCATGAGGTCGACAGTTCGAGCAAAAGCAAAAGATGCGGAATGTTAATCAGGCGCGGGCCGCCACCCGGATCGCCCCGGGCGCCCATTGAAAGGCGGCAACACGTTGGGGGAAACAGGCCGCGCGTTGAGCACGCCCAGGCCCGGCGCCCGGTGCCCGGCGCTCACGGCCAGGCAGCAGCGCCGGGCACCCTGGGTCACCAATTCGGCGGCCGCTTCTCGATGAAGGCCTGCACGCCCTCCTGCGCCACGGCGTGTGCCATGTTGCAGGCCATGGTCTGGCCGGCCAGCTGGTAGGCCGACTCCATGCCGGTTTCCAGCTGGCGGTAGAACAGCGCCTTGCCCATGGCCAGGGCCTCGCGCGGCTTGGCCACGATGCGGTCCACCAGCGTGGCCACCTCAACGTCCAGCGCCTCGGCGGGCACAACGCGGTTCACCAGGCCGCGAGCGCGTGCTTCCTCGGCCGAGATGAAATCGCCGGTGAGCAGCATTTCCATCGCCTGCTTCGGCCACATGTTGCGCGAGAGCGCCACGCTCGGCGTGGCACAGAACAGCCCGACGTCGATGCCGTTGACGCCGAAGGTGGCGTCGGACACCGCCACCGCCAAGTCGCACTGCGCCACCAGCTGGCAGCCCGCTGCCGTCGCCAGACCGTGCACGCGGGCGATCACCGGCACCTCCAGCCGGCGCACCGCCATCATGAGCCGGGTGCAGCGGGCGAACAGCGCCTGGTAATACGCCACGTCGGGCCGGGCCTTCATTTCCTTCAGGTCATGCCCGGCGCAGAAGGCGCGGCCGTTGGCGGCGATCACGACGACACGCGCGCCCGGATCGGCCGCGACCGCGTCGAGTGCGCCATGCAACGCGTCCATCATGGCCTCGGACAGCACGTTGAAGCTGCGGGGGGCGTTCAGGGTCAGGGTGTGGACGCCGCGCGCGTCGCGGCTGTGCAGCGTCAAGGCTTCAGTCATATCAAGTCTCCACAGCGGGCGAGGCCGATCCCTCCAGGGCACCGAGGAACCGGCTTTGCCGGGCCTCAGGTGCCGCCCCCCTTGAGGGGGGTGACGCGAAGCGGCGCAGGGGGTGTTCTCTGTCAGACATCGGCCAGCACCCTCAAATGCGCTTCCACACTGCGCGCCAGCGCGCTCAGGTCGTAGCCGCCCTCCAGGCAACTCACGATGCGGCCCTTGGCGTGGCGCAGCGCCACTTCCTTGATGCGCTGGGTGATCCACACATAGTCGTTCTCCACCAGCCCGAGCTGGCCCATGTCGTCTTCGCGGTGCGCGTCGAACCCGGCGCTGATGAAGACCATCTGCGGCTTGTGGGCGTCCAGCCGGGGCAGCCACATCATGTCGACCAGCTCGCGAATGTCCATGCCCTTGGTATAGGCCGGCACCGGCAGATTCACCAGGTTGGGCGCATCGGCGTGGGACCACTCGGGGTAGTAGGGGTGCTGGTAGAAGCTGCACATGAGGATGCGCTCGTCGCCGGCCACGATGTCTTCGGTGCCGTTGCCGTGGTGCACGTCGAAATCGATGATGGCCACGCGCTTGAGGCCGTGGCGCTGCAGCGCGTACTTGGCCGCCACCGCCACGTTGTTCACGAAGCAGAAGCCCATGGCCTGGTTGCGGGTGGCGTGGTGGCCGGGCGGGCGCACGGCACAGAAGGCGTTGGCCATCTCGCCGGCCATCACGGCATCGGTGGCGTCGATGGCGGCACCTGCCGCCGCCAGCATCGCGTCCCAGGTGTGGATGTTGAGCGAAGTGTCGGGGTCCACCTGCGCGTGGGTGGGGCCACCGGCGGCGATCTCGTCGCGCAACCCGTCGCACAGGCCGCGCAAGGCCGCCAGGTGCATGCGGCCGTGCGCCAGTTCCAGGTCGGACAGCGAGGCCGGTGTGGCCTCGCGCCGCTCCAGCGCCAGGTCGAGCCCGGTGATGAGCAGGCGGTCTTCAATGGCGTCCAGGCGCTCGGGGCATTCCGGGTGTCCGGCGCCCATTTCGTGCCGCCAACAATCCTTGTGGGTGAAATATCCGGTGGACTGGGTCATCTCGGTTTTGCGGTATGGTTCGCGGCATGCACGCCGATACAAAAATACACCAACTTCTGAATCAGCTTAACACGGTGATGGTGGGCAAAAAAGAGCAGGTTTCGGACTGCGTGGCCTGCCTGCTGGCCGGTGGCCACCTGCTCATCGAGGACGTGCCGGGCGTCGGCAAGACCACCCTGGCCCACGCCCTCTCGCGCTCCTTCGGCCTGCAGTTCTCGCGCGTGCAGTTCACCGCCGACCTGATGCCCAGCGACCTGGTGGGCGTGTCCATTTACGAACGCGGACGCGAGGGCTTCGTGTTCCACCCCGGTCCGGTGTTCGCGCAGGTGCTGCTGGCCGACGAAATCAACCGCGCCAGCCCCAAGACCCAGAGCGCGCTGCTCGAAGCCATGGAAGAAAAGCAGGTCACGGTGGAGGGCGAGACCCGGCCGCTGCCCGACCCCTTCTTCGTCATCGCCACCCAGAACCCGCACGACCAGCTGGGCACCTACGCCCTGCCCGAGTCGCAGCTGGACCGCTTCCACATGCGCCTGTCGCTGGGCTACCCCGACCGCGCGGCCGAGCGCGAACTGCTGCGCGGCCAGGACCGCCGGGCCATGCTCGACCAGCTGCCGCCGGTGCTCAGCCCGGCCGACCTGGCGCGGCTGCAACAGGCCGTCGCCGCGGTGCACACGGCCGAGCCGGTGCTGGACTACCTGCAGGACCTGGTGGCCGCCACCCGATCCGGCCGCTGGTTCACCCAGGGCCTGTCGCCCCGGGCGGCGCTGGCCGTGGTGCGGGCTGCCAAGGCCCAGGCTTACTTGAGCGGGCGCGATTACGTGGCGCCCGACGACGTGGCCGCCATCCTGCCGCAGACCGTGGCCCACCGTCTGGTGCCGGTGAGCGACGCCGGGCGTGGACCGGTGGAGCAGGTGCGGGCCATGGTGGACGCCACTCCCCTGCCCTGACATGGCGCCCGCCCGCGGCGCCGCGCGCTTCCCCGTTCCGCTCACATGAATCCCTCCGTTTCGCAGGCGCCAGGACCGAACTGGCGCCGTCCGATGAGTGCCCTGGGCCAGCGCCTGCAGCGCTGGTTCCACAGCCGCGTGCCGCGCACCGACACACTGGCGCTGACCCAGCGCAACGTCTACATCCTGCCCACGCGCGCCGGTGCCATGCTGGCCCTCACCCTGCTCGTGCTGCTGGTGGCGAGCATCAACTACCAGCTCAACCTGGGCTACCTGCTCACCTTCCTGCTGGCCGGCGCCACCGTGGTGGGCATGCATGTGTGCCACGGCAACCTGCGCGGCATCGTGCTGCACCTCAGCCCGCCCGCGGCGGTGCACGCCGGTCAGGCGGTGGTGCTCGATGTGCAGCTGACCAGCGAGCGCAAGCGGGCGCGCTACGGCCTGGGCCTGGGCGTGATCGGTGTGGACGCGGCCCACACCCCGCTGGCCTGGACCGATGTGCCGGCCCAGTCCAGCGCGCGCGTGCAGGTGAGCTGGCCGGCGCCGCAGCGCGGCCTGCACGCCATTCCGCCGATCCAGGCGCAGACGCTGTTTCCACTGGGCACCTTCCGGGTCTGGACGGTGTGGCGCCCGGCCGCGCAGGTGCTGGTCTACCCGGCGCCCGAAGCCGCGCCACCGGCACTGCCGGCCGGCTCGTCCGAGCCCGGCAGCGCGGGCAGTGCCCGCCAGCAGGACAGCGGGGAATTCGACGGCGTGCGCGCCTACCGCCGCGGCGACCCGCAGAAGACCGTGGTCTGGAAGAAGGCCGCCCAGGCGTTCGCCGCCGGGCGTGACGATCTCGTGAGCCGCGACGCGCTCTCCAGCCAGCGCCAGCAGCTCTGGCTGGACCACGCCCAGTGCGGCCACAGCGCCCTGGAGGCCCGGCTCTCCCGGCTCACCGCCTGGGTGCTGATGGCCGAGCGGCTCGGGCTGGACTACGGGCTGCGCCTGCCCGGGCGCGAACTGCCGCCCAGCCAGGGCGCCACCCACCAGGCGCGCTGCCTGGAAGCGCTGGCGCTTGCATGAAAGTACTGCTGCAACAGCTGGCGACCGTGCGCAGCGCCGGGGCGGCCGCGCGCAACGCACAGTCGAACACGGCCACGGCCGCCCGCACCGCCACCCTGCCCCGCGACGCCCGCGACACGCTGTTCCTGCTCGGCGTCATCGGCTGGGTGGTGCTGCTGCAGATTGGCCACATCCCCTGGTGGTGCACCGCCCTCACCGCGGCCGTGCTGGGCTGGCGCAGCGTGCTCACGCTGCGCGGCCGGCCCTTGCCGGGCTGGGCCTGGCGGGTCGGTCTGCTGGCGCTCACGCTGGGCGCCACCTGGCTCACCCACCGCACCCTGCTCGGCCGTGACGCCGGCGTCACCCTCATCGTCGTGCTGCTGGCCCTGAAGACGCTGGAGCTGCGCGCCCGGCGCGACGCCTTCGTGGTGTTCTTCCTGGGCTTCT
>JAGXRS010000387.1 GCA_018335615.1 Hydrogenophaga sp.
CGCGGCCATGGCGGGCGCCGCGCCCGCCCGCGGCGCAGGCGCGGCCAGCAGGAGCAGCTCCAGCAGCAAGTGGTCCGCCGCCACGCCCGCGTCACCGCTGACCTGCTCCCGCAGCGCCAGGGCCAGGTTCTGCGCACGGTCGGGATCGCCCAGCCGCTGGGCCGCGTAGGCCGCCGCATAGCGCGCACCCGGGCTCGCATGGGGCACCTGGCCACCCTGCAGCAGGGCACTCAGCCGGTCGGGCGCGTTCTCGGCCAGCACCCGGGCCCGCGCAGACATCAGCGTATGCAAGGCGGGCGACGGCAACACCGCCGGTGCCGCCCGGCCCGGGGGCGGCAAGCTCAAGCTCAGCGGGCCCGGGCCACCCGCACCCGGCGGGGCGGTGACAGCGCCGGGCACTGGCGCGCCGCTCACAGCCGCGGCGCCCGGGGCCACACGCAACACCGATTGCAGGGGCAGGCGCGCGCGCATGTCGGCGATGCGCTCACCCGTCAGCGGGTGGCTGCGCAGATAAGGAAACGACCCGTCGTCGTTGAAGCGCGCGGCCTGCTGGAGCTTGTCGAACATGCCCACAAAGCCCTGGCCATCGAACCCGGCACCGGTCAGCACGCCAAAGCCCACCCGGTCGGCCTCGCGCTCCATGTCGCGCGAAAAATTCAGCTGCGTCTGCGCCGCCACCGCCTGGCTGCCCGCCATGGCCGCGTTGGCCACATCGGTGTTGGCCCGTGCCGCCAGCGCGCCCAGGATCATCGCGCCCATCACCCAGGGCGCCATCTTGTCCTGCCGCGCCATCAGGCGGGCAATGTGGCGCTGCGACACATGGCTGAGCTCGTGCGCCATCACCGAAGCCAGCTCGTCCGCCGTGTCGGTCACGGCGATCAGGCCCAGCTGCACGCCCAGGTAGCCGCCCGGCAAGGCAAACGCGTTCACCCGCCGGTCACGCGAGAGCATCACCTCCCAGGCCAGCCGGTCTTCCAGCTCGGGCGCCACGTCCCCACGGGCGCGCGCCGCGCCCAGCAGCGGCTGCCAGATGGACTGCAAATAGTCCGCCAGCACCGGGTCGTCCAGGTAATCCGGGTCGCGGTAGATGTCGCGCGCGATGCGATCGCCCAGCCGCCGCTCCGCCGCCACCGACATGCCAGCACCGTCGCCCAGGCTGGGCAGGCCCGGCACCACAGGCGCGGCGTCCCGGCCCGGCACAGGCTGCGCCCACGCGGCCGGCGGCAACAGCCACACCGCCAGCGACGCGGCCACCGCCAGCGTGAGCGAGGGCAAGGTACGGCGTGGCGCAACGGAAGGCTTCTTCAGCAAGGGGGCAATCTGGGGCATCGCCGTATGATGCCGGCAACCCTTCCAGGTTTCTGTAAAGACCGCGCAAAGCCACCCATGACCGACACCGCCGACACCCCATCCGCCCCCGCAGCCCAGCCGCCCGGCACCGAACTCACCCACTTTGACGCCCAGGGCCAGGCCCACATGGTGGATGTGTCCGCCAAGGCCAGCACCCACCGCGTGGCGGTGGCCGAAGGCCGCATCCGCATGGAGCCCGCCACGCTGGCGTTGATCCAGAGCGGCACAGCCAAGAAAGGCGACGTGCTCGGCATCGCCCGCATCGCCGGCATCCAGGGCGCCAAGAAAACCAGCGACCTCATTCCCCTGTGCCATCCCATCGCCCTCACCCGCGTGGCGGTGGAATTCGAGGTGGACGCCACGGCCAACACCGTTCTGTGCCGCGCCACCGCCGAATGCACCGGCCAGACCGGCGTGGAAATGGAAGCCCTCACCGCCTGCAGCGCGGCCCTGCTCACCATCTACGACATGTGCAAAGCCGTAGACCGCGGCATGACCATCAGTGACTTGCGGTTGATGGAAAAGCGTGGGGGGAAGAGCGGGCATTTTGTGGCCCAAACCTAACCACACGCAGCTCAACAGTTGCAGGCCATTTCATCAGGAGCGACCCCCATGCTAATCGACGAATTGCATGCACAGCGCGATCTCATCAACCCGCTGGGCCAGCATTACGGCGCCCGCCGCATCCGCGTGTTTGGCTCCGTGGCTCGGAGAACGGGCCGGAAGCGATGTGGACTTTCTGGTGGACTTTTCTTGCGGCTAAGTCGCCCAACAGAAGTTCTCCATTGAGTTTTCTGGAATAAGGTTTCGATAATGTCTACTCGTGCTGTAGCAGCACGGAGCCGTGAACCAAGACGGGGGACTGCAGTGGGGAAGCGGCTGGACACACGCTTGAGCGAAGAGGACAAGTTGGCCCTGATGCAGGTGTGCAAGAGGTCACCGGACTGGCCCGCACGCGAACGCGCCCAGACGGTGCTGCTGCTCGGACAGGGGTTGCTGCGCCGCGAGGTCGCCCAGTGGCAAGAACTCAATGTCGGCACCGTCGGCCAGATTTGGCAGCGCTGGTGCCAGGATGGCATGGCGGCCTGAGCGACAAGCCGCGCAGTGGCGAACCGCGCAAACTCGACGAGACCGCGGTCAAGCGGTTGACGCAATGGGCACAAGAGAAAGCGTTGAGTGCGCCCGAACTGCTGCAGCAGCACACCGAGGCGCAAGGAACACCCGTGCATGTCGAGACCCTCATCCGGTATCTCAAGGAAGAGAGCCTGGTGTGGAAACGCACCCGCCACAGTAGACAAAAAAGCGAGACGCCGCCGCCTTCGAGTGCTGCCGGGAAAAACTCCAGGCGTTGAGGGAGAAAGCCCAGGCCGGAGCCATTGAGCTGGTCTACCTCGACGAGTCCGGCCTCGCGCAAGTCCACCCCAACCGCAGCGCATGGACACCCTGTGGCGAGCAGCACTGCATCGAGGCCCCGCGCGGCCAGCGACTGAACGTGATGGCTGCGTTGTTCAGCAGTGGCAAGGCTGTGCATGCCCGCTACTGGTGCAGCAGCACCGCCGAGGTCTTCCTGGGTTTTGTGTCGGATCTGGCAACGAATGCCAGCAAGCCTGTGGTCATCGTGCTGGACAACGCGTCGATTCACCGCGCTGCTGCATTCCGGCTGGCGCTCAAGCGGCGCAGCAAGGAGGAGCTTGAGCAGGCTGTGGACCATGTGTTTGCCAACTTTGGCGGACAGTTCAAGATAGAGTTTTGAGACGGACCATTTGTATGGCCTGACTTATGACTTCTTCGCCCAACGCATTCCACCTAACTGATCAGCTCGCCCAATTGCTTCGTCGCCCGGTGGAGGTTGTGCCAGAACACGAACTGAACCGTCAGATTCGCGAGCGTGTGCTGAACGAAGCGGTTGAACTATGAGCAAGCCTTGGTAACATTACGCCCTGCACATTCTGAGCGCCATCGCGCGTATCCGGCGCATACAAGACAGGGCGATTTGATCTCAGGTCAAATGTTAGGGAGATTGGAACCTGACTCCAATTTTTCCGACGAAGTGCCTGAGCACGAACTGAAGATACATATTCGAGAATATGTATTCAAGGAAGCGGGTGAAATACGAAAAACCGTAGCAGCCCTACGTGCCTCTAAAATTGGAATCCACCGTGAAGCAGGCAGCAAAAAGCCCCGCCATTTGACTGGCGGGGCTTCAGAATTTCAAGTTAGCAAATAGAAATCATGGGGCGAATATTTCCGCAGTGATTTAGATCGAGCCCAACTATTTTGTCCATTAAGATGGCAGTGCAGGAGCTGTAGTTGAGACAGTACATGTTTTTGGCGCGTGCTTCGTGTCCAGGTTTGTCGTGCAAGTCCACACACCGGTAGCTGTTGATCCAGCTGTCGTCGTGTCAGCTGTACGACCCCACATCATGATTTTCCCATTCACTTGGGTGGCACCACTGATCGTGCACAAAATACCGGCCGCACCAGTCGTCAAGACGTTCACGGTCACCGCACAACGAGACGTTGGAGTTGAAATTCCCAAGGCTGCAGGAGTGGTAATTGCTGTTGTCAACCCCGAGGCTATTTGTTCTTCCGCTTGAACTTTGCCAGGGGTAATTTCAGCCATAGCCACGGTTGCTTGCGAACGCGCCGTGTAATCCGAATAAGCAGGCAATGCCACAGCAGCCAGAATACCGATGATGGCCACCACGATCATCAGTTCGATGAGGGTGAAACCTTTTTGCATGGAA
>JAGXRS010000388.1 GCA_018335615.1 Hydrogenophaga sp.
GCAGCGCCTGCGGGCTGGCCGCGTAGAAGGCGTTGATGCCGTCGGCATAGGCCTGCACGGCCTGCTGTGCCTCGGCCGGCAGGGCCGCCAGCTGGCGCTCGGCGGCGGGCATGATGCCCAAGGTTCGCAACAGCTTGTCGGTCTCCAGCGTGGCCTCGCCCAGGATCTCCGAGAGCTTGCCGTGCATCACCCGGCGGTTGAATTCCAGCTGCCAGCCGCGCTCCTGCGCGTGCACATAGCCCAGCGCAAACCAGGCGTCGCGCTCGCTGGCGGCCTCGATGTGCGTCACGTCGGCCGCGTCGCGCGACACCTTCACCGGCTGCGCGAGCCCCGGTGCGCGCAGCTCACCGTCCAGTGCGGGGTGGCTGCGGTAGACATAGGCGCCGAGCGCGAGCGCGCCCAGCACCAGCAAGGCCAGCAGCAGCAGGCCGATGCGTTGAAGCCATTTCATGTGACGGGTCTCCTCGCGTGAGCCGCCCGGCCGGTGCCGGGCGTGGCGCACGAGTGTAGGGCAGCCTGCCCGGCGGCTCATCGGTGGCCTATCCCTGGCCCATCGGTGAGTTGCGCGCCGTCAGGCTCGTCAGTGCTTGTGGCCATGGCCGTGGCCGTGCGGCATGGGCGCTGGCGCGCCTGCCCCGAGCGCGGTGACCGGCGCAGTCACGGCCTGCGTGAAGCGCTGCTTCGCCGCGTCTTCAAACACCAGCGTCAGCGCCACCATGTCGCCCGCCTTGAGCGGCTGCTTCAGGTCCATCAGCATGACGTGCAGGCCACCCGGCTTGAGCTCCACGGTGCGGCCGGCGGGGAGTTCGATGGCGGGCACTTCGCGCATTTTCATGACGTCCTTGTCCATCTCCATCTGGTGGATTTCGACCACGCCGGCCACGCTGGCCTGCGCCGCCACCAAGCGCACCGGTGCGCTGGCGGTGAGTTTCATGAAGGCGCCGCTGGCCTTTTGCGAGGCCACGGTGCCGCGCACCCAGGCCCCGTCCACCTGGACGATGGCCTGTGCCCAGGCGGTGGCGGTGAGAGACAGCAAGGCGGTGATGATGAGTTTTTTCATGGGGTATCCAGTGATTCGGTGAAACGTCGGCGCCCGTGCGCGGGCGGCACGGCACCGGGGGGTGGCACAAGGCGCACCCGGGCTTGGCAGGAAGCGGCGGCGGACCAGCGCCGGCAAGCTCAGGCTCAGGCTCAGGCTCAGGCTCAGGCTCAGGCGAGGCCAGGCGGTGCGCGTGCGGGCGGCTGCGCCCAGGGTGCCACCTGATGCAGCGCGGGCTGTGGCGCCAGTGGCAGCGGGGCGGCCAGCGCCTGTGGCCAGGGCTGGGTGTGAAGCGGTGGAGGTGCATCCGCACCCCCACCCAGCACACACCAGGAGCAGGCCATCTGGGCTTCAATGAGCGGGGTTTCCACCGGTTCGCCGGCGCGAACCCAGAACATGCCGGTGCTGCTGCACACCTGCACCCAGGGCATCGGTTCACCCGCTCGAAGGGCGGCCTGCGCCAGCGTGGGCGCGAGCGTGCCCAGCCCCAGGGCGCACAGCGTGAGCCAGGTGAGCAGTTGGCGGTGGGCGCGCTGGAGCAGCATCCGACCAGTTTATCAGCGGTCTTCAGGGCCTGTTCCCTGCGCGACTGATGGCCGCACGGCGCCACCACTACCATGTGCCACCCCCAACACAGGAGACCTCCATGCTCACCCTTTGCGGATTCTCGGCCAGCAACTACTACAACAAGGTCAAGCTCGCCCTGCTGGAAAAAGGCGTGCCTTTCGAGGAGGAACTGGCCTGGGTCGGCCAGACCGACACCGCGGCCAGCCCGCTGGGCAAGGTGCCCTACCTGAAGACCGACGAGGGCACGCTGTGCGAGTCCACCGTGATGCTCGAGTACATCGAAGCGAAATACCCGCAGCACCCGCTGCTGCCGGCCGACCCGTTCGCCGCCGCCAAGGTGCGCGAGCTGCTGCGTTACCTGGAACTGCACCTGGAACTGGTGGCGCGCAACCTCTACCCGCAGGCTTTCTTCGGCGGCACGGTGAGCGACGCGGCCAAGGAGAAGACCGGCCAGCAGCTGGAGAAGAACGTGGCGGCGTTTGCGAAACTGGCGAAGTTTTCGCCGTACATCGCGGGCGAGAGCTTCACCCTGGCCGACTGCGCGGCCGTGGTGCACCTGCCGCTGGTGAGCGCGGCCACCAAGATCATCTACGGCCGCGACTTCCTGGCCGAGCTGCCGGTGCGCGACTACCTCAAGCGCATGGGCGAGCGCCCGACGGTGCAACGGGTGAACGCCGACCGCAAGACCAGCACCGAGCTGATGATGCAGCGGGCGAAGGGCTGAGCACGGCCTGACATGAGCCCTTCGAGAGGCTCAAGGTGAGCGGATTTTTTGCGCAGGGTCCGATCTGAACCGGCCTGGCGGAACCCACGCGCCGCCCCGTTTTCCTGAGCGCGTTCTCACGCGCTCGTTGCTCAAGCTGAGCCCCATCACCGTTCGAGCTGAGGCCCCTTCACCGTTCGGGCTGAGCCTGTCGAAGCCCCGCGCCCACCCCGACCGCTCTTTCCCCGTCGGTTGGAGGACGGTGCGCCAGCAGCGCCGCCACCGCTCCCTGTAGATTCAGCGCCCAGGTGCGGCGGTCGCGGCCCTGGGCGGTCTGCGGCGCGCCGTAGTGCACCACGGCCTGCAGGCCATTGGCACGCAGGGTCGTCCAGATCGACGCCACCAGCGTGGTGTCGCCGATGAACAGCGGCGCGTCGCTGCGCTGCCCTGTGGCAGGGTCGCAAAACCGCAGCGCCACCGGCAGCACCGGCACCTCGGCCGCAATCGCGGCCTGCAGCAGGTTGGCATGAAAGGGCAGCAGCGCCTGCCCATCGCCGGTGGTACCTTCCGGGAACACCGCGAGCAGATCGCCCGCCAGCAGGCGCTCGGCCATGTGGTGCACCACGCGCATGGCGTCGCGCCGGCTTTCGCGCTCGATGTAGAGCGTGCCAGCCCCCGTGATGAGCGCGCCCAGCACGGGCCAGCGCTTCACGTCGGCCTTGGACACGAACCGCGCCGGTTGCGCCGCGTTCATGACCAAGATGTCGAGCCAGGAAATGTGATTGGCGACCAGCAGCAGCGGCCCGTCAACCGGCGGCTCGCCCTGCACCACCAGTTCCACGCCCATGATGCGCAGCATCTGCCGCGACCAGGTGCGCACCTCGGCGCGGGTCTGCGCCGGGCCAAGCCGCCCGAAGCGGGCGCGGATGATCCACAGGCCGCGCAGCACGTGCACCAGGGCACGGCCACCGCGGACCAGGGCGCGCCAACGGCTCACGCCGCGGCGGCGTGTTCCTGCCCGGTGGCCTGATAGGCCAGCTGCCCACCCACCAGGGTCGCACGCACCACCGCCGGCAACTCGTGTCCGTCAAACGGGGTGTGCTGGCCCTGGCTGCGCAGCCGCTCGGCCTGCACACGCCACGCCGCATCGGCGTCGAAGACACACAGGTCGGCCACGCCGCCCACCGCCAGGCGACCCACGCTGGCCTGGAGTGTGCCCAGGCTGGCGCCCAGCACCGACTGCGGGCCGCTGGTGAGCACGCTCAAGGCTTTCATCAGACCCAGGCCGTCCTGTTGCGCCCACTTCACGGCCAAGCCGAGCAGCAGCTCGACCGCGCTCGCGCCCGGCTCGGCCTCGGCGAACGGCAGGGTTTTGGCGTCGCTGTCCACCGGGTTGTGGTCGGACACCAGCGCGTCGATGGTGCCGTCGGCCAGGCCGGCGCGCAGCGCGTCGCGGTCGCGCTGCTGGCGCACGGGCGGCTGC
>JAGXRS010000389.1 GCA_018335615.1 Hydrogenophaga sp.
CGGTGTTGACTGGAAAGCCATCGAATCGGCATGGGACAAGAACCTGAAACGTCAGGCACAAGCCGAGAAGCGCGCCGATGAACTGGCCCGCCGCCAGGCCGCCAGGCCTGGGGCCGGCACCGCCAGCCCCCCTGCGAGCCGGACACCCAAGATCTTCGGTGGCTCCACCATCACCCAGCAGCTGGCCAAGAACCTGCTGCTGTCCGGCGAGCGCAACCTGATGCGCAAGGGCCAGGAACTGGTGCTCACCCTCACGCTGGAGGCCGTGCTGAGCAAGGAGCGCATCCTGGAGATCTACCTCAACAGCGTCGAATGGGGCGAAGGCATCTTCGGCGCCGAGGCCGCCGCGCAGCGCTATTTCGGCAAGCCGGCGGCCCGTTTGACGGCACAGGAAGCGGCCCGCCTGGCGGTGATGCTGCCCTCGCCCAAGTTCTTCGAAACCCGCCAGGGTTCTGCCTACCTGGCCAAGCGCACCGGAACCATCGTGGCGCGCATGGGGGCGGTACAGATTCCGTGACGCCTTTCGCCGCGCTCGCCTTTGACCTCTGAACTGGAACCCACCCACCACCATGCGCATCCTCGGCATCGACCCCGGCCTGCAATGCACCGGCTTCGGCGTGATCGACACCGAAGGTCCCGCCCTCCACTACGTGGCCAGCGGCACGATCCAGACCAGCCCGAAAGACGGGGCTTTGCTGCCGGCACGGCTGAAGGTGCTGTTCGACGGCATCAGCGAGGTGGTGGCGCGCTACCAGCCCGAGGTGTCGGCGTGCGAAATCGTGTTTGTGAATGTGAACCCGCAAGCCACGCTGTTGCTGGGCCAGGCGCGCGGCGCCTGCCTGACGGCCCTGGTGGCCAACGGGCTGGGCGTGGCCGAGTACACCGCCCTGCAGCTGAAAAAGGCGGTGGTCGGCTATGGCCGTGCCGACAAGTCGCAGATGCAGGACATGGTGAAGCGTCTGCTGCAACTGCCCGGCCTGCCGGGCAAGGACGCCGCCGACGCACTCGGCCTGTGCATCACCCATGCGCAGGTGGCGCGCTCGGTGGCGGCCATCAACCAGGTGAGCCCGCTGCAGGCCCGCACCCACGCGGCTTACAAAGGCGGCAGGAGTTACTGATGGCTCCCCCCGCGCCGCCTTCGGCATGCCTTGCAGGCCGCGGCATCGCCGGAAGCGATGCCTCTTCGGGCTGTCCAAGCCTGCGCAGGCAGGCTTGGAGCCGCAAACCTGCCCCCCAGGGGGCAACACCTGCGGCCCGGCAAAGCCGGTTCCGCCGTGTTCTGGGCGGGGACATTGCACGCCGGAAGTGCTTCAGGAATGCTGATGCTTTGCTGCCCTACAGCAGACGCTCCAGTATGAGCACCGCGAAGAAGCCCAGTGCCGCCAGGACGGTCCATTTCAGGATCACCAGGCCCCACTGGCGGTAGCGCTTTTCCCCGGTGCCGACGTAGAAGGCAAAGCACACGCCGGCGGCGAGCAGCAGCAAAAAGACCGTGAAGCGAAACAGCACCATGGCGGACCTTACCAGGCCGGGGCCAGCTGGGCAAAACCCCTGGGCGCCGCGCGCTCGTGCTCGAACGTGACCACCTCATAGGCATCCGGCTGGGCCAGCAGGGCATGCAGCAGCTGGTTGTTCATCGCGTGGCCGCTGCGGAAGGCGCTGTAGGCCGCCAGCAAGGGTTTGCCGACGATGTAGAGGTCGCCGATGGCATCCAGAATTTTGTGCTTCACGAACTCGTCCTGGTAGCGCAGGCCGCCCGCGTTGAGCACCTTCACGTCGTCCATGACGATGGCGTTGTCCAGCCCGCCGCCCATGGCCAGGCCATGGGAGCGCATCATCTCCACGTCGCGCGTGAAACCGAAGGTCCGGGCGCGGGCGATTTCGCGGGCGTAGGTGCCGCTGCCAAAGTCGAATTCAAAGCGCTGCCCGGTCGAGCTCACGGCCGGGTGGTCGAATTCGATCTCGAAGCTCAGCTTGTAGCCGTGGTACGGGTCCAGCCGCGCCCATTTCAGGCTCGCCCCCTCGCCTTCTCGCACCTCCACGGGTTTGACCACGCGGATGAAGCGCTTGGGCGCCTTCTGCGTGACGATGCCGGCGCTCTGCAGCAGGTAGACGAACGAGGCCGACGAGCCATCCAGGATGGGCACCTCTTCCGCCGTGATGTCCACGTACAGGTTGTCCAGACCCAGCCCGGCGGCCGCGCTCATCAGGTGTTCGATGGTGTGCACCTTGGCGCCACCACTGGAGATGGTCGAGGCCAGCCGTGTGTCGGTCACGGCCGCGGCGTTCACGGGAATCTCGACCGGCTCGGGCAGGTCGACACGGCGGAACACGATGCCGGTGTCCGGCGGTGCCGGGCGCAGCGTCAACTCCACCCGCTGACCGCTGTGCAGGCCCACGCCAACGGCCTTGGTCAGGGATTTGAGGGTACGTTGAGCAAGCATCCGGTGATTTTAATTTTTCGGGCGCTTTCGCGCTGAGCAGGAAAACTATCCCGGCGATTGCCGCATCGCTGCGCAAGGGGTGCCCCCAGCCGGGAACACCGCGGAGCCGCCCTTCGTCCCGCTCAGGACGGGCCGCCGGTGTGGCCCCTGGGGGCCGAGCGCTGCGTTTCCGAGCCTGCCTGCACAGGCTTGGACAACCCGAAGAGGCATCGCCTCTGGCGATGCCGCGGCCTGCAGGGCACGCCGCAGGCGGCGCAGGAGAAACCTTTAATCGGCCTGTTTGCGCAGGAAGGCCGGGATCTCGAAATCGTCCATGCCACCGGAGGCCAGGGCATCCACCTTCGCGGCCGCCTGGGTGCGGTTGGTGCGCCAGACGCTGGGCACGGCCATCGAGTTGTAATCGGGCTGGGCGGTAACGCCTGTGGAGCCCCCCACGATGGAGCCGACGGTGGGGATGTTGAAGGGCACATTGTCGGTGCCGGTGCGCAGCACCTGCAGCGGCTGTGCGTTGCGGCGTGCGGCCTGGCGGCTCAGGCCGGTGGCGACCACGGTCACGCGCATGTCGTCGCCCAGGCTGTCGTCGTAGGCGGCGCCGTAGATCACATGGGCGTCGGGCGAAGCGTAGGCGCGGATGGTGTTCATCGCCAGCTTCGATTCCGACAGCTTGAGCGAGCCCTTGGCCGCGGTGACGAGCACCAGCACGCCCTTGGCGCCCGAGAGGTCGATGCCTTCGAGCAGCGGGCAGGCCACGGCCTGCTCGGCGGCGATGCGGGCGCGGTCGGGGCCGGACGCCACCGCGGTGCCCATCATGGCCTTGCCGGGCTCGCCCATCACGGTGCGCACGTCTTCGAAGTCGACGTTGACGTTGCCGTACTCGTTGATGATCTCGGCAATACCGCCCACGGCGTTCTTCAGCACGTCGTTGGCATGGGCGAAGGCCTCGTCCTGCGTCACCTCGTCGCCCAGCACGTCGAGCAGCTTGTCGTTGAGCACCACGATGAGCGAGTCGACGTTGGATTCGAGTTCGGCCAGGCCGGCATCGGCGTTCTGCATGCGCTTGCCACCCTCGAAGTCGAAGGGCTTGGTGACCACGCCCACGGTGAGGATGCCCATTTCCTTGGCCACGCGGGCGATCACGGGTGCCGCGCCGGTGCCGGTGCCGCCGCCCATGCCCGCGGTGATGAACAGCATGTGGGCGCCATTGATGGCGCTGCGGATCTCGTCCACCGCCTGCTCGGCGGCATCGCGGCCCTTGTCGGGCTTGCTGCCGGCACCCAGGCCGCTGGTGCCGAGCTGGATGGTCTTGTGGGCGCTGCTGCGCGAGAGCGACTGCGCGTCGGTGTTGGCGGCAATGAATTCAACGCCTTGCACGCTGCGGGTGATCATGTGCTCCACGGCGTTGCTGCCGCCGCCGCCCACACCGATGACCTTGATCTGGGTGCCGAGGTTGAATGCTTCGACTTCAATCATTTCAATGCTCATGTTTCTCTCCTGTGGGTGCCTGAGACCGGAAGACGCAGGCGATTCTCGTATCAAAAAAGGGGGATGTGTTGTTGGGCTGTCGAAGCTCACCCCGGCGGGCCAGTCCAGAGGCGACATCGGGTTCGCAAACAGCCGTGTGTCTTCGAGGACACGGGGAAACAGGCCGGGCCGGGCACCAAGTGGTGCCCCCCGGCAGGGATGGTGTCGGCCAAGCGGGTGCAGGCGTCGGTGCGGCTGGTGTTCATCAGAAGGTCCCCACGAACCAGTTCTTCATGCGTTCCAGTGCGCCTTGCATGGAGCCCGCTTTCTGGGCCACCTTGTGGCCCCTCACGCGCGCCATGCGGGCTTCTTCCAGCAAGCCCATGACGGTGGCGGCCCGGGTCTGGGCCACCATGTCGGACAGGGCGCTGGCGTAGTGCGGCACGCCACGGCGCACCGGCTTGAGGAAGATGTCTTCTCCGAGCTCCACCATGCCGGGCATCACCGCGCTACCGCCCGTCAGGACGATGCCCGACGACAGGATTTCCTCGTGCCCCGAGTCGCGCACGACCTGCTGCACGAGCGAGAAGATTTCCTCCACGCGCGGCTCAATCACGCCGGACAGCGCCTGACGGCTGAGCATGCGCGGGGGCCGGTCGCCCAGGCCGGGCACCTCGACCTGCGTATCCGGATCGGCCAGCAGCTGCTTGGCGCAACCGTACTCGACCTTGATGTCCTCGGCGTCCTTGGTGGGCGTGCGCAGCGCCATGGCAATGTCGCTGGTGATCAAATCACCGGCGATCGGGATCACCGCGGTGTGGCGGATCGCACCGCCCGAGAAGATGGCCACGTCGGTGGTGCCGGCGCCAATGTCCACCAGCGCCACGCCCAGTTCCTTCTCATCCTCGGTCAGCACCGACTGGCTCGACGCCAGCGGGTTGAGCATGAGCTGGTCCACCTCCAGACCGCAGCGGCGCACGCACTTGATGATGTTCTCGGCCGCGCTCTGCGCACCCGTGACGATGTGCACCTTGGCCTCCAGCCGGATGCCACTCATGCCGATGGGCTCCTTGACCTCCTGGCCATCGATCACGAATTCCTGCGGCTCCACCAGCAGCAGGCGCTGGTCGGTCGAAATGTTGATCGCCTTGGCGGTCTCGATCACCCGGGCCACATCGGCGGGCGTGACCTCGCGGTCCTTGATGGCCACCATGCCGCTGGAATTGATGCCGCGGATGTGGCTGCCGGTGATACCGGTGTAGACCCGCGCGATGCGGCAGTCGGCCATCAGTTCGGCCTCTTTCAGGGCGGCCTGGATGCTTTGCACGGTGGCGTCGATGTTGACCACCACGCCGCGCTTGAGACCGTGGCTGGCGGACACGCCCAGCCCGGCGAGCTTGAGCTGGCCGTTGGCCTGCACCTCGGCCACCACCACCATGATCTTGGCGGTGCCAATGTCGAGTCCGACCACCAAATCCTTGTATTCCTTGGCCATGTTGCTTCTTGATTACCTTGTTGTCTTTTTCGGTGCAGGGCCGTCGTCGGTGACGGTGGTCACACCCCGCATGCGCAAGGCGTAGCCATTGGGGTAGCGCAGGTCGACCGATTGCAGGGCACCGGCGTAGCGTTCGGTGAGCTGGCTCAGGGTGCCGGTGAAGCGGCGCACGCGCGCCAGCAGCTCGGTCTCATCACCACGGCCGAGCTCCATGCGCGCCCCGCTGTCGAGCTCGGCGCGCCAGCTGCCACGCTCGGTCAATTCCAGGCGGACCAGGCCCAGGTCCAGCCGGTCAAACTCGGCCGACAGGGTCTGGTAGAGCTGCCACACCTCGGCCGACTGCGCCGTGGGGCCGGCCAGCTCGGGCAGGCTGTCGCCGTCGTCGGGGCTGGCGTCGAACACCTGGCCGTCGCGGTTGACCAGCTGCCCCGACCCCGACTCGCCCCACCAGGCGACGGCCTCGTGCTCCTGCAGCGTCACGCGCAGGCGGTTGGGGAATTCGCGCTGCACCATGGCGTGCCGCACCCAGGGCACCGACTCGAACAGGCGCTTGACCTGCTCCAGGTCCACCGTGAGGAAGCTGGCCGACAGCGTGGGCTTCAACTGCGTGGCGAAGTGGGCGCGGAAGGTGACGGCGTCCTGGTGGGCCACATCACCGTGCACGGTGATGGCCTGCACCGACCACAGCGGATGGCGCACCGCCCAGTTCCCGACCACGCCCAGGCCCAGCACGACCAGCACCGCGACCAGGGCGCGGGTGATCCAGGCCATGAGCCGGATGTCCAGGGGCAGGTCGGTGGTGGCCATGGCGGTCTTCAGGCGATGGACGCGACCGGGTTGTCGAGCGCGGCGCTGGCCAGCAGCGACACGCACAGGTCTTCGTACGACAGGCCCGCCGCACGGGCCGACATCGGCACCAGCGAATGGCTGGTCATGCCCGGCGAGGTGTTGATCTCCAGCAGCCAGGGCTGGCGGGTGGTGGTGTCGATCATCACGTCGGCGCGCGCCCAGCCGCGGCAGCCCAGCGCCTGGAACGCCTTGAGCACCAGCGCCTGGATGGCGGCCTCCTCGCCCTCGGGCAGGCCGCAGGGCACCAGGTACTGCGTGTCGTCGGTGAAGTACTTGTTCTGGTAGTCGTAGTTGCCGTCGGGCGCCACGATGCGGATCACCGGCAGCGAGCGGGCCTGCGCACCCGTGCCGAGCACCGGGCAGGTGACCTCGTCGCCGGCGATGAACTGCTCGCACATCACCAGCGGGTCCTGCCCGGCGGCGAGTTCAAAGGCGGCCTGGCATTGCTCGACATGCGTGACCTTGGTCAGGCCGATGGTCGAGCCCTCGCGCACCGGCTTCACGATCATGGGCGAGCCCAGCGCCGCAAAGGCCGCGCGCGTTTCGTCGGCGCTGTGCACCTGGCGCCAGGCCGGGGTGGGCAGGCCTTCGGCCAGCCAGATGCGCTTGGTCATGAGCTTGTCCATGGCCACGGCGGAGGCCAGCACGCCCGGGCCGGTGTAGGGAATGCCGAGCAGTTCCAGGGCGCCCTGCACCGTGCCGTCTTCGCCGAAGCGACCGTGCAGGGCGATGAAGCAGCGCTGGAAGCCCTCACGTTTCAGATCGCCCAGTTCGCGCTCGGCCGGGTCGAAGGCGTGGGCGTCCACGCCGCGCGACCGCAGGGCCGCCAGCACGCCGGTGCCCGACATGAGCGAGACCTCGCGCTCGGCTGATCGCCCGCCCATCAGCACCGCCACCTTGCCCAGCGCCGTCACATCCCTGTCCGCCCGTCCTGTCATGGCCTGGCCTCCTGCGCCATCTCGGCCACACGGGCCGCCACGGTTCCAATCGAGCCCGCCCCCATGCAGAGCACCACGTCGCCATCGCGCGCCGTGTCCAGAATCGCCTGCGGCATGGCCGCCACGTCGTCCACGAACACGGGTTCCAGCTTGCCGGCCACGCGCAGCGCGCGGGCCAGCGAGCGGCCGTCGGCCGCCACGATGGGCGCTTCGCCCGCCGC
>JAGXRS010000390.1 GCA_018335615.1 Hydrogenophaga sp.
GGAGCAGTCCGAGCCGCTGCCAGGTATCCAAGCCTCTCATGTCGCCTGGGGCAAGGCGGTGGACGGGACCGCCCGCGAGCTGCTGACGGACCCGGACAATCAACCGCAGGAGGAAACGAGCGATGTGTGCGAGATGCTGAGGGCTGAACTGACCGCAGAGACCTGGACCAACTCTGAGTTGGCAACCAAGCCGCTTACGTCGGCTGGCTTCAGCAAGAAGCAGATATGGACGGCAACCAAAAAGCTAGGCGTGATCCGCAAAAAGGGAACGAACGGCCGGCACGATGGGTGGTACTGGCGCCTCCCTGACGGGGATAAAACGGGTGAAAGCCCACAAGATTCCGGACAAGATTCCCAAGATTCCACCTTCTAAAACGTGGAATCTTGGAATCTTGTCGAGAATCTTCACCAGCACACCCCGCCCTGATCGACACCCGGCCCGCCCCCGCGCGGGCCTTTTTGTGCGCCCAAGTTCGCCACCAACCTAACTTTTCGTCGCCTCTTCCAACGCGGTTTCTGAGCGGTTACACCCTGGGCATCGTCACTCAGGAATCCCCATGAAACTCCACTCGATCCGCGAAGCCCGTGCCGCCAAGGTGGCCGAAGCCCGTACCCTGCTGTCCGCCGCCGAAACGGAAAAGCGCAGCATCAACCCCGCCGAGCAATCCGCCTTCGACAAGATCAAGGCCGAGATTCAGGACCTGGAAGGCCAAGAGGCCCGCGCCCAGTTCCTGGAAGACGCCGAGCGCCGCACGGCTGGTGTGCCGGTGGACCGCGCCCGCGCCGAGCTGGAAGCCCGCGTGTCGGTGATCGACGCGATCAATGCCCAGATCGAAAACCGCGCCCTGACCGGTGCCCTGGCCGAGTTCAACGCCGAGCAGAAGCGCCAGGGCATGCAGGCACGCGGCGTGCTGGTGCCGCAATCTCTCTTCAACGAAACCCGCGCGGCGCAGACCACCACCACGGCGGCCGGCATCGTGCCCGAGGACTTCCGCGCCGACCAGTTCGTGGGCCTGCTGCGCAATTCCATGGTGGTGCAGTCGCTGGGCGCCCGCGTGCTGCCAGGCCTTCGCGGCGATGTGGTGATCCCGCGCCAGGCGACGGCATCCACCGCGCAGTGGCTGGCCGAGGGCGACGCCCTGACGGATTCGGGTCTGACGTTCAACAACATCACGCTCAAGCCCAAGCACGTCGGCGCCATCACCGAACTGTCTCGCCAGTTGCTGCAGCAGGCGAACCCGAGCATTGAACAACTGGTGCGCGACGACTTCATCAACGTCGTTTCCCTGGCGGTAGACAAGGCACTGATCCACGGCGATGGCGTGAAGCAGCCTGAAGGCCTGCTGACGGCCGCCACTGGTACGGGCACGCTGGCCACGCTGGATTGGGAAGCACTGCTGACCGTGCTGGAAGGCCTGGCCCTGAAGAACATTTCGCCCAACCATTGGTTGACCCACCCCGAGGTGGCAACCAAGCTGCGCACCACCCTGCGTGAAGCCGGCCTGCCGGGCTACCTGTTGGACGGCGGCCAGATGGCAGGACTGCCGGTGGCCATTACGCGCCAGCTCGACAAGAAAGCCGGGACACCCGCCACGGGCCGCCTGATCGTCGGCGACTTCACCGAGATTTTCGTGGGCACCTGGGGCAGTGTGGACATCCTGGCCAACCAGTTCGCTGAAGGCCCCTACTCGCGCGGCGCGGTGCAGGTCCGGATTCTGACGACGATGGACATGGTGCCGCGTCGTGAAGAGGCCTTCACCGTGATCGAAGACATCGCTCTTTGAGAAAGGTTGCGAATGTTGGAAATCCGCTCTAACGGCACTCTGTCCGCAACGGGCAAGACCCTTTCGGGTTACGCCGCCGTCTTCAATAGTGAGGCAGTCCTCGGTGACTTTTCAGAGGTCATCCGGCAAGGTGCTTTCGCCAAATCGCTGGCGACGGGTTCCAACATTCGCGCCCTGTACCAACACCAAGGGGATGCGCTGCTGGGGACCACCCGAGGCGGCACGCTGCAGCTCCGAGAGGACGCCAAAGGGCTGGCTTTCGAGCTGGCCCTGCCAGACACCACGCACGGCAAGGACCTGGCCATCCTGGTTGGGCGTGGCGACGTGGCGGGGTGTTCCTTCGGATTCCGCGTGGCGCCTGGTGGCGACCGGTGGGAGAAGCGCGGTGCCAAGCTGGTGCGCGAGCTGCTGGACGTGGAGCTGGTGGAAATCACACTGACCAGCGATCCGGCTTACCAAGACACCACCGTCGCCATGCGCAGCCGGTGTGCAAACGTCTGCAACGACACCCGCCGCCTGTGGCTGCAGACCTGCTAGGAACAGATGTGAAGATCATTACTCGCGCCCTGAGCGCCTTGGGCCTGGAACGCCGTAGTGTTCCCGGTGGTGACCCCTATTGGAGTGGCTTCGCAGGCCTGCGAAGCAGCACCGTCAACGACCAGACCGCGCAGGGCGTGAGCGCCGTGTATGCCTGCGTCCAAGCCATCTCCGAGACGACCGCCAGCCTTCCGCTGATCCTGTTCAAGCGGGAGGGTGAAGACCGCGTGCGAGCGCAGGATCATCCGCTTTACCGCGTGCTGCACGACATGGCGAACCCCGAGCAGACAGCCTTGGAAGCGCGGGAGTACCTTCAAGCCTGCGTGCTGCTGCGCGGGAATGGCTTCGCCCGGATCGTGCGCGGCTTCGATGGCCAGGTGGTGGAACTGTGGCCGCTGCGCCCTGACCGCGTGGCAGTGTTGCGAGCAGGCGGGAAACTGGCCTACGACTACACGGACGGCAATGGCGTGCTTCACCGCCTGCTGGCCCATGAGGTGCTTCACCTGCGCCACCGCCTGGGCGATGACGGCGTGCTGGGCGTGAGCCCGATTGCAGCCGCACGCGGGGTGGTGGACCTGGCACTGGCGGAAAGCCAGCATGGTGTGGACACCTTCCGCAACGGCGCCAAGCTGCTGGGCGTGCTGAAGTTTCCCGGCATGCTCAATCCAGCCCAGCGCGACGCCATCAAGCAATCTTGGAGCAGCCAGTATGGAGGCGGTGGCAATGCTGGACGCACGGCCATTCTTGAAGGTGGCGTGGACTTCCAGACCGTCAGCATGAGTCTTGAAGATGCCGAGTGGATCGCGGCCCGCCAGTT
>JAGXRS010000391.1 GCA_018335615.1 Hydrogenophaga sp.
GCAAACGCCGGCACATGGATCTCGCACATCACCTCGTTTTCTTCCAGCAGCGTCATGTAGGTGCCGAGGAAGAAACCGTCGGCCGCCACGGTGCGCCGCCCGTTCGGGCCTTCCAGCACAAACGACGCTTCGATGGCGATGGACAGCGCCGGGTGGTCGTTGCCCGGGTCGCCGTGGGCAATGTCGCCGCCGATGGTGCCGCGGTTGCGCACCTGCGGGTCGGCGATCAGCTTGGCCGCCTCGCACAGCAGCGGTACCCTGGCCTGCAGGATGGGCGAGGTGATCAGGTCGTTTTCCACCGTCATCGCGCCGATCACCACCGTGCCGCCTTCTTCGCGGATGCCGCGCAGCTCGGGGATGCGGTTGATGTCGATCAGGTGCGCCGGCTCGGCAAAGCGCAGCTTCATCATCGGCAACAGGCTGTGGCCGCCGGCCAGCAGCTTGGCATCGGAACCCAGCTGGCCCAGCAGGGCAACGGCTTCGCCCACCGAACGGGGGGCGTGGTACTCGAATCGCGGTGGAATCATGGACGTCTCCGGTGGTTTTTGTCTAGGACAGGTCAGTGTAGGCAGACCTCTATTCCGACACCACAAGCGGGTTGAGTTAGACAAACCGCATAAATCGCCACTTTTCACGCACGAAATGCATGCTCGGCTGCACGAACTGCAAAGATCGTGCGCGCCGTCAAAAGCAATACGGGTATGTCCCGATCATTCGGGAAAACACCGAGCCGGGCCGGCCGCGATGGCCCGGCGGCGGCGCGCGTTCAGTGCCGGGCGAGCAGGCCCAGGGCGGTGCGCAGCCGTGCCACGGCGTCGCGCGACACCGGCACCGGTTCGCGGTGCTTGCCCTTGAGCACCACATGGGTCTTGCTGCCTTCGCGGCCCAGTTCGCTCACGGCTTGCAGGTTCACGATGAAGCAGCGGTGCACGCGCATGAACTGCGCCGGGTCGAGCCGGCTTTGCAGGTCGCCAATGCTGAGGTTGCAGAAGTGAAAACCGTCGCGCGTGAGCACCCGGGTGTAATGCGCCTGCGACTCCAGGCTCAGCACATCCTGCGTGTCCACGAAGGCCACGCGGTGGTTGCTCACCATGGGAATGCGGTTGAGCCGCACCGGGGCCGGCGCCGCATCGGCTGCGGGCGTCGGTGCCGGCGGGTTGCTCACCACCTGCGTCACGTCGTAGAACACCAGCACAAAGCCGGTGGTGGCGCCGGTGAAGTCGCCCAGGCGCGTCACCTTGATCAGCAACACCTGTTCGGGGATGTTGATGATCATCGTCATGGGCACGGCGTTGGCCATCGGGCAGCCGGACGCCTGGTTCAGCAGGAAGTCCACCTTGGGCTTGGAACGCTCGGGGTGGAACGAGGTGACGAGCTTGTCGAACGGCTGTTTCTCGCCCACGGGCAGCACCTGCCGCGCAAAGTCGTTCATGGCCAGCACCCTGCGCTCGGCGTCCAGGTGGATCACGCCGACTTCAAACTTCTCGAACAGGTAAAGGGGCGAACTGATCCCGGCCTGCATGTCCATTGGCTGTCTCCGAGCCAGTCTGAATCGCCGGCCTGCGCGAAGCGTAACGCGAAGCAGCACCCGGCATGCAGCCGAAGGTGCTATGTCCCGCATTGGCGCCGACCGGTGTGCCGCCGAAAACCACCGTGATGCGGCCGCGGGGCCGCGATGCCGGGCCCGGCAGGTGTCGGTCGGTACAATCGCGGGTCACGTCCCCTGCCGAAGCAGCGCCGCGCCCATGCCGGCAACGGGCCCCACGGGTGCCCACGATCTGCTTCTGCCTGCCCGCCCGCTGCATCCCCGCGGCCGGGCCCTGCACCCGGTCCTGCCCGGGGTGATCTGGGCGACACGGGGTCGATTCCAAAGGAAAAAACATGAGTCTCCAATGCGGCATCGTGGGCCTGCCCAACGTCGGCAAGTCCACCCTTTTCAACGCGCTGACCAAAGCCGGCATCGCGGCCGAGAACTACCCCTTCTGCACCATCGAGCCCAACACCGGCGTGGTGGAAGTGCCCGACCCGCGCCTGGCGCAGCTGGCGGCCATCGTCGAGCCCGAGCGCGTGGTGCCGGCCATCGTCGAGTTCGTGGACATTGCGGGCCTGGTGGCCGGCGCGAGCACGGGCGAGGGCCTGGGCAACAAGTTCCTGGCGCACATCCGCGAGACGGACGCCATCGTGAACGTGGTGCGCTGCTTCGAAGACGACAACGTGATCCACGTGGCCAACAAGGTCGACCCGATCGCCGACATCGAGGTCATCCAGACCGAGCTGTGCCTGGCCGACCTGGCGGCGGTGGAGAAAGCCATTCACCGCATCAGCAAGATCGCCCGCTCGGGCGACAAGGAAGCGGTCAAGCAGCTGGCCATTCTGGAGAAGTGCCAGACCGCGCTGAACGACACCCAGCCGGTGCGCACCATCGACTTCAGCAAGGAAGAACTGGTGCAACTGAAGCAGTTTTTCCTCATCACCGCCAAGCCGGCCATGTTTGTGGCCAACGTGTCGGAAGACGGTTTCGAGAACAACCCCTTCCTCGACCGCCTGAAGGCGTTTGCCGACAAACAGAAGGCGCCCGTGGTGGCCATCTGCGCCAAGATCGAAGCCGAGCTGTCCGAAATGGACGACGCCGACCGGCTCGAATTCCTGAAGGAACTCGGCCAGGACGAGCCCGGCCTGAACCGCCTGATCCGCGCCGCCTACCAGTTGCTGGGTCTGCAGACCTACTTCACCGCCGGCGAGAAGGAAGTGCGCGCCTGGACCATCCATGTCGGCGACACCGGCCCGCAGGCAGCCGGCGTGATCCACACCGATTTCGAGAAGGGCTACATCCGCGCCCAGACCATCGCGTTTGACGACTACATCACCTACAAGGGTGAGCAGGGCGCCAAGGACGCGGGCAAGATGCGCGCCGAAGGCAAGGATTACGTCGTCAAGGATGGCGACGTGATGAACTTCCTGTTCAGCAGCTGAGGCTGTCCCGCGTGCTCGCCCCTCGGTGCCCTCGCCCCGGCGGCGGGCACCTTTTGCTTTTCGCACCAGAGACCGCGACCCCATGACTTCCTCCCCTGAACCTCAGCGCCTGGCCAAGCGCCTGGCGGCCCAGCTGCCTTGTTCGCGCAGCGATGCCGAAAACTACATCGCTGGCGGCTGGGTGCGGGTGGACGGCGTGGTGGTCGAAGAGCCGATGGCCCGGGTGCACGACGGCCAGGCCGTGGTGCTCGACCCGAAGGCGAAGCTGGAGCCGCTGGCATCCATGACGCTGGTCTGGCACAAGCCGGCCAACCGGGTGCTGCCCGACGAGCCCTTTCTGCCCGAGGCGCTGGCCGCCAAGTGGTTCGCCGCCGGTTACCGATTCAAGGGCGACCGCTCGGGCGTGCGCCCGCTCAAGGCGCACCTGCACAAGCTGCAGATCGTGGCGCCGCTGGGTACCAAGGCCAGCGGCCTGATGGTGTTCACGCAGAACCCGAGTGTGGCGCGCAAGATCAGCGACGAGGCCGCCCAGATGGAGCACGAGTGGCTCGCTGAAGTGGCGGAAGATCCTGAACTGGAAGACGAGGCCCGGCGCGACGCGGTGCTGAAATCGCTCTCCAAGGCCCTGTTTTACGACGGCTGGACCGTGCCATCCGCCAAAGCCAGCTGGCAGAGCGAGCAGCGCCTGCGCCTGGCCATCAAGGGCAATCTGCCCGGTCAGGTGGCGCACCTGGTGGAGCGCGCCGGCCTGCGCATGACGGCCTTGCGCCGCCTGCGCCTGGGCCGCATCGGCCTGGCCGGCCTGCCGGTAGGCG
>JAGXRS010000392.1 GCA_018335615.1 Hydrogenophaga sp.
GCCCGCTCCTGCCCGTGTCCCGGCGCCCGCCAGGACGGTCGCGCGCGGCCCGGCCGGTCCCCTGCTGCGCCCCGCCCCCAGCCCGGTCAGCACGCCTGCCAGCGCATCCGCTCCCGCTTCCACCCCACGCGCCGCCAAGCCGGCCGTGGCAGCGGGGACCGAAGGCGACTGGGAAAGCTTCTGACCTGACGCGGTTCGCCACCTGCACCGCCCGGGGCCCCATGGCCCGGTGTCGTGCCCCTTGAGATACCCGAGATTCCGACCATGAGTTCATCTGCACAACCCTTCCAGGATCCCCAGGCCATTCTGGGCGACAAGGTGATGCTGGGTGCCATCGCGCTGAGCGCGGTGGCGGCCGTGGCGATCGGCTTCGTGTACCACGAGCCGACGCTGGCCATCGTGGCCGCGCTGCTGTTCGCTGGCATCGGCGCCGCCGCCTATGCGCTGGCGCGCGGCAGCCTGGCCTCGCGGCTGGTGCTGAGTTTCGCGCTGGTGGCGCTGGTGGCGCTGCACATCCAGCTCGCCCGTGGCGAACTGGAATACCACTTCGGCGTGTTCGTGACCCTGGCGCTGGTGCTGGTGTACCTGGACTGGCGACCGATCGTCTTCACCGCGGCCCTGTTCGCGGTGCACCATGTGCTGTTCGACCGCCTGCAGGCGGCGGGCTTCGGCTTCTACTGCACCACCGAAGCCAACTTCTGGCGCGTGATGCTGCACGCGGGGTATGTGGTGATCCAGACCGCGCTGGAAGTGGTGCTGGCCGTGGGCATGGGCCGCACGGCACGCGAAGGCGTGGAACTGGCGCGCATGGTGGCCGCGGTGGACCAGCCCGATGGCATCGCGCTGGACACCAGCGGCCTGAGCGTGAGCACGCCGCGCGCCCAGGCCCTGCAGGGGGCCCTGCAGCGCATGCAGGCGGTGGTGGCCTCGGTGCAGGCCTCGGCCACGCAGATCGAGGTGGCCAGCCGCGAGATTGCCACCGGCAACCACGACCTGTCCGCCCGCACCGAGCAGGCCGCCAGCAACCTGCAGCAGACAGCGGCCAGCATGGAAGAGATCAACAGCACGGTGCGCCAGAGCGCCGATGCGGCGCGCCAGGCCAGCCAGATGGCGGTGGCCAACGCGGAGGTGGCCGCGCGCGGCGGGCAGGTGGTGGGCCAGGTGGTCGCCACCATGAACGACATCAACCACAGCAGCAAGAAGATCAGCGACATCATCGGCGTGATCGACGGCATCGCCTTCCAGACCAACATCCTGGCGCTCAACGCCGCGGTGGAAGCGGCGCGTGCCGGCGAGCAGGGCCGCGGCTTTGCGGTGGTGGCTGGCGAGGTGCGCAACCTGGCACAGCGCAGTGCCGAAGCCGCCAAGGAAATCAAGACGCTCATCGGCAACAGCGTGAACCGCGTCGAAGCCGGTTCGCGCCTGGTGGCCGAGGCCGGCAGCACCATCGACGAGGTGGTGGCCAACGCGCAGCGCGTGGCCGACATCATTGGCGAGATCACCGCGGCCTCGTCCGAGCAGTCGGGCGGCATCGGCCAGATCCACACCGCGGTGAACCAGCTTGACCAGATGACACAGCAGAACGCGGCCCTGGTGGAGCAGAGCAGCGCCGCGGCCGAGAGCCTGCGCGAGCAGGCAGCGAACCTGACGCAAGCGATTCTGGTGTTCAAGCCGGGCGCTTCGCTGCGCCACGCCTGAGCCCATCCACCCCGCGGCAACGCCGACCTGAACCGGAGCTTCCCATGGAACTCAAGCACCTGATGCGCCAGTTTTCCATCCGCACCCGCATGCTCGGGGCCATCGGCGTGGTGCTGGCCTTGCTGGTGATGGTGGGCGGCACCGGCCTGTGGGGCATGCAGCGCCTGCACCACCTCAGCCAGGAATTTGCGCACCACGCGTTCCAGGAGACCGTCATCCTGTCGCACCTGCGGGTGGCGCTGGCCGACGTGAGCCGTTTCGAGAAAGACATGGTGATCCACTACGAGTCGCCCGAGCAGCTCTCGCTGGCCCACCTGCGGTGGGAGAAGGCGCACGCCGACGTGCACAAGCACATCGTCCTGATGCTGGCCGGCGAGGAAGACGACGACAACGTCCTGCTGCGCACGGTGCAGCAACGCCTGGGCAACTATGTGACCGCGGTGGAGCCGGTGGTGGCGCAGATCAAGGACGGCGGCTACGACAGCGCCACCGTGGCCAACCGCATGCTGGCCCGGGCCCATGAGCAATACGACACGCTGCTGGCCGACATGAAGCGCATCGAGCAGCTCATCCAGGCCGAGGCGGTCCGCCTGCAGGTCGAGGAGCAGGCCACCAGCCAGCAGACGCTGTGGCTGTTCGGCCTGGCGGTCGCTCTGGCGGCGCTGGTGGTGGTGCCCACGACGCTGGCCAACATGCGCAGCATCTGCCGCCCGCTGGACCAGGCGCAACAGGTGGCCACGGCCATCGCCCAGGGGGATCTCACGCAGACCGTGGTGTCCGAAGGGCGGGACGAGCTCTCGCGCCTGACGCAGGCGCTGGGGAACATGCAGGGCGCGCTGGCGCGCATCGTGGGCGAGGTGCGCAGCACGTCTGACGGCATCGGCACGGCCAGCGCGCAGATCGCCTCGGGCAACCAGGACCTGTCCATCCGCACCGAACAGGCCGCCAGCAGCCTGCAGCAGACCGCCAGCAGCATGGAGCAGATCAACGGCACCGTGCGCCAGAGCGCCGACGCCGCCCGCCAGGCCAGCCAGATGGCGGTGGCCAATGCAGCCGTCGCGGCGCGCGGCGGTCAGGTCGTGGGCCAGGTGGTCGCCACCATGGACGAGATCAACCACAGCAGCCGCAAGATCAGCGACATCATCGGCGTGATCGACGGCATCGCCTTCCAGACCAACATCCTGGCGCTCAACGCCGCGGTGGAAGCGGCGCGCGCCGGCGAGCAGGGCCGCGGCTTTGCGGTGGTGGCCGGCGAGGTGCGCAACCTGGCGCAGCGCAGCGCCGAGGCGGCCAAGGAAATCAAGGCGCTCATCGGCGCCAGCGTGGAGCGCGTCGAGGTCGGCTCGCGCCTGGTGGCCGAGGCGGGCCACACCATCGGCGAGATCGTCGCCAACGCCGACAAGGTGTCGGCCTTCATCGCCGAGATCACCACCGCCGCCACCGAGCAGAGCAACGGCATCGGCCAGGTGAACACCGCCGTGAACCAGCTCGACCAGATGACGCAGCAAAACGCCGCGCTGGTGGAGGAAAGCGCGGCCGCGGCCGCGAGCCTGAAGGACCAGGCCACGCGCCTGGCCGAGGTGGTGCAGGTGTTCCGTCTCTCGGGCCGTGCCGGCCAGGCGCTGGCCTGAGCCCTGTTGAAGGGGGATGTGCCAACCCGATGGCCGGGTGAACCCGTGCGTGCCTATACTGAAAAGCCATGCCCACCCGCCGTCTGGAGAACGCCGATGAACGCCCGCCTGCCCCACGCCACGCCCGCCCTGGAACCCGCCGCGCTGCAGTCGCATGTGAACGCGGCCTGGTCCGGGTCCATCGTGCCCGAACTGGTGCGCTACATCGAGGTGCCGGCCAAGTCACCCGCGTTTGATCCCGACTGGGCCGCGCACGGCCTGCTCGACCGCGTGCTGCAGTCCGCTGCCGACTGGGTGGCGGCGCAGCAGGTGCCAGGGTTGACGCTGGAGGTGATCCGCCTGAACGACGCCCACGGCCGCCCGCGCACGCCGGTGCTGTTCTTCGAGGTGCCGGCGAGTGCCGGGCGCGACGGCACGCCGGCGCCAGCCTCGGGCCAGACCGTGCTGATGTATGGCCACCTGGACAAGCAGCCCGAATTCACCGGCTGGCGCAGCGACCTGGGCCCCTGGACGCCCAAGATCGACGGCGGCAAGCTCTACGGCCGGGGCAGCGCCGACGACGGCTACGCGGTCTACGCCAGCATCGCCGCGTTGCAGGCACTGAAGGCCCAGGGCGCGGCGCACCCGCGCATCGTCGGCCTGATCGAAACCTGCGAGGAAAGCGGCTCGGGCGATCTGCTGCCCTATGTGGACGCGCTGCGCACCCGCCTGGGCGACGTGGGCCTGGTGATCTGCCTGGACAGCGGCGCCGGCAACTACGACCAGCTGTGGCTCACCACCAGCCTGCGCGGCATGGCCAGCGGCGTGCTGAAGGTGGAGATCCTCACCGAAGGCATCCACTCGGGCGACGCCTCGGGCCTGGTGCCCTCGAGCTTTCGCATCATGCGCCAGGTGCTGGACCGCCTGGAGGACAGCGCCACCGGCCGCCTGCTGCCGGCCAGCTTCCACTGCGAGGTGCCCACCGAGCGCGTCGAGCAGGCGCGCGCCACCGCCGCCATCCTGGGCGACGAGATCCACAAGCGCTTCCCCTGGGCGCACCACGACTGCGGCGGCTCCACCGTGTTCGCGCTGCCCACCACCACCGACCCGGTCGAGGCCCTGCTCAACCGCACCTGGCGCCCCACCCTGTCGGTCACCGGCGCCGACGGATTTCCCGAGCTGCGCAACGCCGGCAACGTGCTGCGCCCCTACACCGCTTTCAAGCTCAGCCTGCGCCTGCCCCCGCTGGTGGACGCGCCGCAGGCGGTGCAGCAGCTCAAGGCCCTGCTGGAAGACAACGCGCCCTACCAGGCCAAGGTGACGTTCGAGGGCGAAGGCGCGGCCAGCGGCTGGAACGCGCCGACCACGTCGCCCTGGTTCGAGCAGGCGCTGCAGCAGGCCTCCACGGCCCACTTCGGGGCCGGCTGCGGCACCATCGGCCAGGGCGGCACCATCCCGCTCATGAACATGCTCAGCCAGGGCTTCCCGAAGGCGCAGATGATGGTCTGCGGCGTGCTCGGCCCCAAGAGCAACGCCCACGGCCCGAACGAATTCCTGCACCTGGACTACGCGCAGCGCCTCACGGCCACGGTGGCGCAGGTCATCGCCCGCATGCCCTGACGCGCCCCCGCCGCCGGCCATGTCCGACACCACCCAGGCGCCTTTCACGCTGCGCGATGGCCTGAACCTGGCCCTGTACGACTGGCCGCTGCCGATGCGCTGGCGGCCCCGCGGCGTGGTGCTGATCGTGCACGGCCTGGGCGAACACGCCTGGCGCTACGACCCGGTGGCCGACCGCCTGAACGAATGGGGCTTCTGCGTGCGCGCCTACGACCAGCGCGGCCATGGCGATTCGGGCGGGGGGCGCGGTGCGCTGCCCAGCGACGACGCGCTGCTGGACGACCTGGCCGAGGTGCTGGACGACACCCGGCGCCACATCGCCGAGCCCTGGGCCTGTCCGCTGATCCTCATGGGGCACAGCATGGGTGGGCTGGTGGCGTCGAGCTTCGTGCAGCGCGGGCTGGCGCCGGTGGACGCCCTGGTGCTGTCCTCCCCGGCGCTGGACGCTGGAATGGGCGTCGTGCAGCAGCAGCTGGTGTCGCTGCTGTACCGCTGGGCACCCAATTTCGCCCTGTCCAACGGGCTGGATGTGCGCAAGATTTCCCACAGCACCGCCGTGGTCGACGCCTACCAGCGCGACCGCCTGGTGCACGACCGCATCTCGGCCCGGCTGGCCCGCTTCATCGAACAGAACGGGCCACGCGTGCTGGCGGCGGCGCCGCATTGGACCGTGCCCACGCTGCTCATGTACGCCGGCGCCGACGCGCTGGTGCGCCCGGCGGGCAGCCAGGCCTTCGCCCAGCAGGCGCCGGCCACCGTGCTCACCAGCCGCTGCTTCGAGGGGCTGTACCACGAGATCTTCAATGAGGAAGACCCCTCCGAGGTGTTCACCACGCTGCGCGGCTGGCTGAACCGGCTCGTGCCAGCCTGAACTGGCGGGGTCACGCCGTCCGCGGCGGGTGGGCAGAAGCGCTGGGGTCAGCGCCGGCCCAACAGGCTGCCCAGCGCGCCCATGAGCTGGCCGGCGCCCGTGCCAGCGCCCCCCTCACCGCCCGC
>JAGXRS010000393.1 GCA_018335615.1 Hydrogenophaga sp.
GGCTGCGCTGGTAATACTGGGCCGCGAACTTCACCAGCTGGCGCCAGCGGCTGTTGAGTGGGGGCAGGCCGTCCAGCACACTGCTCACCGCCTTCGCCTGACCCTCGCTCAGGCCCGCGGGCGGCTCGGTGGGGCAGTCCCACACCACACCCAGCACCTCGCGCGCGCCCAGCGGCACGCGCACCAACGTGCCGGGCGCAAGCGAGACCTCGCTGCGGTAACTCAGGGTGGCGCCGATGCCGCTGTGGGCGGGCGTGGCCACCACCACGCTGGGCCAGACACTCATCGGCGGGGCAGGCCGGCGCCGCACGCGCGGGCAGCCGCGCGGCGCGCAGTGGGCCACGGCAGCCGCTGCTCCGCCCTCATGCTGGCTCCCCTGGACTCATCTGTTTCATGTCGTCACGCTTTCACATCGGTTGGGTGGGACGGGCTTGCGAAGCCTTTCTTGGCGACGGTTTCTCATTTGAACTGGCGAAACACGGCCTAAGTCACTGATTTGTCACAACATCCCGACATATCCAGACTTTCTGTGGATAACTTTGTTGATAGATTGTGTCCCGGTCGCCGTTGGCCTTGAGAATCAAGGGCTTGCTTAGATTGCCTGTAAAAAAAGCAAAAACCAAAACGTATAAAAATCAACCACTTAGCCAGAAAGGGTGGGCAGGGGGCGGGATATGGGCTGCGACGCGCTCTGGCTGCGTCGCACCCCGGGATTTGTGTATAAGTGACCCTTGTCAAGCCTGATTTTTCGACGCTTTTGTGTTATGGGCCCTGTGGAGGCCTGTCAGCGCACCGTGAAATACGCAGACACGGCGCCACCAGCCCCTGTTTTCCCCACCACAAAACCGGCGGCCTGTCCGTGCGCCACTGGGCACGGCGTGCGGCCCCCGACGCGGCTTCAGGCCGTCGCGCGCAGGCGGCGCGAATGCGTGTGCACCGCGTTCACCAGCGCCGACACATGCTCGGGTGGCGTGAACTGGCTGATGCCGTGGCCCAGGTTGAAGATGTGCGTGGCACCCTCGCCCGGCCCCTGGTGCGGCGTGCCGAAGCTCTCCAGCACGGCCGCCACCTCGGCGTCGATCTGCTCGGGCTGCGCAAACAGCACGTTCGGGTCGATGTTGCCCTGCAGCGCTTTGCCGTTGGGGCCTTCGCCCACCTGCGCGCGGGCGCGGCCCAGGTTCACCGTCCAGTCCAGGCCCAGGGCGTTGCAGTCCAGGTCTTTCATGTCGTCCAGCCACAGGCCGCCGCCCTTGGTGAACACGATGCGCGGAATCACCACGCCGTCGTGCTCGCGCTTCAGTTGCGCCAGCACGCGCTTGGTGTAGGTCAGGCTGAACTGCTGGAATTTGCCGTCGGCCAGCACGCCGCCCCAGCTGTCGAACACCATCACGGCCTGCGCGCCGGCTTCGATCTGCGCGTTCAGGTACGCCGCCACGGCGTCGGCGTTGATCGCCAGGATGCGGTGCATCAGGTCGGGGCGGCTGTACATCAGCGTCTTCACGGCGCGGTAGTCGTCCGAGCCGCCGCCTTCCACCATGTAGCAGGCCAGCGTCCAGGGGCTGCCGGAGAAGCCGATGAGCGGCACCCGGCCGTTCAAGGCCTTGCGGATGCTGGTGACCGCATCGAACACGTAGCGCAGCTTCTCCATGTCGGGCACCGCCAGCGCGGCCACGTCGTCTTCGGTGCGCACCGTCTTCTGGAACTTCGGCCCTTCGCCCAGCGCGAACGACAGGCCCAGGCCCATCGCGTCCGGCACGGTGAGGATGTCCGAGAACAGGATGGCCGCGTCCAGCGCATAACGCTCCAGCGGCTGCAGCGTCACCTCGGTCGCATAGTCCACATTCGTGGCCAGCCCCATGAAGCTGCCGGCCTGCGCCCGCGTGGCGCGGTATTCGGGCAGGTAGCGCCCGGCCTGGCGCATCAGCCACACAGGCGTGTAGTCGGTGGCCTGGCGCAGGCAGGCGCGCAGGAAGGTGTCGTTCTGCAGGGGGGCGAAGGGCATGGGCGGTGTCCGGTTGCGGTCGTCGAGGGAAGGCGACGATTATCCCGCGTGGGCTGGGTTCGCATCTTGCGCCAGCGCAGCCGACGGCTGGAGTCGGCAGTGCCCATCGCCACGCGCACCCGCGTGTCTCGGTGGCGTGGCGCTCGCCGGCCGAGCCCCTTCTTCGGTCCTCACGCCCTCACCGGGATGGGTGCGGCGAGGTCGTGGGCGCCCCCCGTTGGGTGCGGATTGCTCATTCGATCTGGCGAAACCCAGCGTAAGTCACTGATTTGTCAGGGCCTTCCGACATATCCAGACTTTCTGTGGATAACTTTGTTGATAGATTGTGCCCCGGTCGCTGTTGGCCTTGAGAATCAAGGGCTTGCTTAGAGTGCCTGTAAAAAAAGCAGCGGTCTAAACGTATAAAAATCAATCACTTAGAGGGTTGATGTCGGCTTCGGCTGTGGTGTGGGCAGCCGAGGTAAAGGTCTGCCCGCACCCCGCGATTTGTGCATAAGTGACGCTTGTCAAGCCCTGGCTGGTCCACGCTTTTGTGTTATGGCGCCTCCGGACCGCTGGTGGAGGCGCCGAAAATGCAGGGGACAAGGGCCGCAAGCCGTCGTCGGCCGGCTCGGCGATGGGGTACCGCTTCTTTGTCATCATGGGGGCTCGACCCTGTGGTGTGCCGATCCCGCATCGGCACACTCGGCACACACCGGAAGCCGACGATCGGCTGTGCCCTTCCTTCTTTTCTCTTTCCTTTTCACGGAGTGTTCTCACATGAAATGGCTTTCGCTGACCACCCTGGCCCTGGGCTTCTCGGTTCCCCTGGCGGCCAGTGCCGATTGGTCCAAGACCGAGGCCGAGGCCCGCGGCCAGACCGTGTTCTTCAACGCCTGGGGCGGCGGCGAGGCGATCAACGCCTACATCGGCTGGGTGGCGCAGCAGGTCAAAGCCCGCCACGGCGTGGAACTGCGGCATGTGAAGGTGACGGACGCGGCCGAGGTGGTGAAACGGGTGCAGACCGAGGTGGCGGCCGGGCGGCGCACCGGGGGTTCGGTGGACCTGATGTGGATCAACGGCGAGAACTTCCGCAACCTCAAGCAGGGCGGCCTGCTGTTCGGCCCCTGGGCCGAACAGTTGCCGAACTGGGGCGCGGTTGATCTGAACAAGCCGGTGCGCAGCGACTTCTCGGTGCCCACCGACGGCTACGAGGCGCCCTGGGGCACGGCGCAGCTGACCTTCATCGCCGACCGTGCCAAGACGCCCACGCCACCGCGCTCGGCCACCGAGCTGCTGGCCATGGCCCAGGCCAACCCCGGGCGCCTGAGCTACCCCAAGCCGCCGGACTTCCACGGCACCACCTTCGTGAAGCAGGTGCTGATCGAACGCGCGCCGGATCGCCAGGTGCTGCAGGCGCCGGTGACGCCGGCCAGCTTCCAGGCCGCCACCGCGCCGCTGTGGGCCTACCTGGACCAGCTGCACCCGCTGCTCTGGCGCGGCGGCCGGGCGTTTCCGGCCAGCGCCGCCGAGATGCACCGCATGCTGGCCGATGGCGAGCTGAAGCTGTCGCTCACCTTCAACCCCAACGAGGCCGCCAACCTCATCAGCACGCGCCAGCTGCCGGCCACGGCCTACAGCTTCGGCTTCAGCGGCGGCACCATCGGCAACGTGCACTTTGTGGCGATTCCCGTCAACGCCAAGGCGGCGGCGGGCGCGCAGGTGGTGGCCAACTTCCTGCTCTCGCCCGAGGCGCAGGCGCGCAAGGCCGATGTGAGCGTGTGGGGCGACCCCACCGTGCTGGACGTGAACCGGCTGCCGGCCAACCTGCAAGCGGCGCTGCGCAAGACCGCGCCGGGCGCGCTGGCCGAGGCGGTGCCCACGCTGCCCGAACCCCACGCCAGCTGGGTGGAGGCGCTGGAGGCCGAGTGGCTCAGGCGCTACGGCGCGCGCTGATCCGGCGCAGCTTGCCACCCGGATCGACCGAGCGGCGCTGGCGCGGGTGGCCCGTGTGGCTGGCGTGTGTGCCGGTGGCGCTGATCGTCGGCCCTGTGTTGCCGGGGCTGTACTGGGCGCTGGCGCCGGCGGTGGACGGCGCGGTCTGGCAGGCCTTGTGGGCTGACGTGCAGTGGCCGCAGGCTTTGCGCGCCACGCTGGTCTCGACCGTGCTGGGCACCGCGCTGGGCGTGGCACTGGCGGCCGGGCTGGCCAGCGCGCTCTATCCCGGCCCGCGCTGGCGGGTCTGGCAGCGGCGCCTGCCCCTGCTGCTGTCGGTGCCGCACGCGGCCTTTGCGGTCGGCCTGTTCTTTCTGCTGTCGCCCTCGGGCTGGCTGGCGCGGGCGGTGGCACCGCTGGTGGGCTGGCTGGAGCCGCCGCCGTGGACCACGGTGCAGGACCCGTGGGGCCTGAGCCTGGCCCTGGCGCTGGGGCTCAAAGAAAGCGCGTTCCTGCTCTGGATGCTGGTGGCCGTGCTGGGTGAGCAGGCGGTGCAGCGGCAGATGGTGGTGGCGCGCTCGCTGGGCTACAGCCGTGCCCAGGCCTGGCGCCGGGTGCTGTGGCCGCAACTGCTGCCGCGCCTGGGCTGGCCGCTGGCGGCGGTCCTGGCCTACAGCCTGTCGGTCGTGGACATGGCGGTGATCCTGGGGCCGAGCACGCCACCCACCCTGGCGGTGCTGGCGTGGCAATGGCTGAGCGACCCGGACGCCGCCACGCAGGCCCGGGGCGCGGCGGCGGCGCTGGTGCTGCTCGGCCTCTTGTTGCTGCTGGCCGGGCTGGCGCGCGCGGCGTGGTGGCTGCTGGTGCG
>JAGXRS010000394.1 GCA_018335615.1 Hydrogenophaga sp.
GCCAGCGCGCTGCGCGTGGCGGCGACCATGCGGTCGGCGTCCACGCGGGCTTCCACGAGCGCGCGGGCCTGCATGTCCTGCTGGGCGGTGGCAAAGCTGTCCTGCAGCATGGCAGCGATCTGCTCGTCCGACAGGCCATAAGCGGGCTTCACGTCCACCCGAGCCTCCACGCCACTGCCCTGCTCTTTCGCCGTCACCGACAAAAGTCCATCGGCGTCCACCGTGAAGCTCACCCGAATGCGAGCAGCGCCGGCGGCCATGGGCGGGATGCCGCGCAGCACAAAGCGAGCCAGGCTGCGGCAGTCGGCCACCAGATCGCGCTCGCCCTGCACCACATGCAGCGACAGCGCGGTCTGACCGTCCTGGTAGGTGGTGAAGTCCTGTGCCAGCGCGGTGGGAATGGGGCTGTTGCGCGGCACGATGCGCTCCACCAGGCCCCCCATGGTCTCGATGCCGAGCGACAGCGGGATCACGTCGAGCAGCAGGATGTCGCCGTCGCGGCTGTTGCCCGCCAGGGCGTTGGCCTGGATCGCCGCACCCAGCGCCACCACTTCGTCGGGGTTGAGGTTGATCAGCGGCTCCTGACCAAAAAATTCGCCCACTGTTTGGCGAATGACTGGCATACGGGTTGAACCGCCCACCATCACCACGCCCTTGACCTCGTCCCTGCCCAATCCCGCGTCGCGCAACACCTTGCGCACGGCGGTCATGGTGCGGGCCGTGAGCGCGGCGGTGCAGGCCGCGAACTGTGCCGGTGTCACCGCCTGGCGAATGGTGCGACCCGCCAGTTGCGCCGAAAAGACCACCTCACCAGCGGAACCGCCCACGTCGGTGAGGGCCTCCTTGCAGCGGCGCGCTTCAGCGTGCAGCGCTGCCCGCTCCGAAGGGTTGAGCGCGACGTCCACGCCCTGCTCGGCGAGCACCCGCGCGCCCAGCGCCTGGTCATAGTCGTCGCCACCCAGCGCGGAGTCGCCACCGGTGGCCATTACCTCGAACACGCCCTGGGTGAGCCGCAGAATGGAAATATCGAAGGTGCCGCCGCCCAGGTCGTAGATCGCGTAGACGCCTTCAGCCGCGTTGTCCAGCCCGTAGGCAATGGCCGCCGCCGTGGGCTCGTTGATCAGGCGCAGCACGTTGATACCGGCCAGTTGGGCCGCGTCCTTCGTGGCCTGGCGCTGTGCGTCGTCGAAGTAAGCGGGCACCGTGATGACCGCGCCATACAGCTCATCGTCAAAACTGTCTTCGGCACGAAAGCGTAGCGTGGCCAGGATCTCGGCGCTCACTTCCATGGGCGTCTTGCGCCCGGCCACCGTGTCCACCACGGCCATGCCGTTTTCGTCCAGCACGGTGTAGGGCAACCGGTCCACGTCGGCCACCTGCGCCCGCTGGCGCCCCATGAGGCGCTTGACCGAGCTGATGGTATTGCCGGGATCGCCCACCTGTGCGGCCAGCGCGTCATGACCGATTTGCCGGCCCGCGCCACCCTGGGCCGGATCGAGGTAACGCACCACACTGGGCAGGATCACGCGGCCATCGGCCGCTGGCAGGCACTCGGCGACGCCATGGCGCACGGCGGCCACCAGGGAATGGGTGGTGCCCAGGTCAATACCGACCGCCACCCTGCGCTGGTGGGGGTCGAGGGATTGGCCGGGCTCGGAAATCTGCAGAAGCGCCATGTGGACTGATCGTGTTCTTGTGTGCGGAA
Organism: Hydrogenophaga sp.; assembly: GCA_018335615.1. Taxonomy (GTDB): domain Bacteria; phylum Pseudomonadota; class Gammaproteobacteria; order Burkholderiales; family Burkholderiaceae_C; genus Hydrogenophaga. The sequence continues at coordinate 1,706 of JAGXRS010000394.1, forward strand.
ATGGCAGCGCCAGGCCTGGCCCGGATCGGGCGGACCCCTTCTCAACAGGGCTGCACGGAAATCTTATTGTCCCAGCTGATCGAGCCGGTTCTCGACGTCGCGCGCAAAGCGCTCAACAAACATAAGGGCTCTGACCTGCTGCGCCAGCGCGGGGAAGTCGCGCCGCTCATCGGCCGTCTGCGCCAGCGCGTGCAGCATGCCGCGCCGCGTCAGCGCCACCTCGTCCGCCATGCGCTCCAGCGCGTCCACGCCAGACGCCTCTTCCAGATCCTCGCGCCACTGCATCTGCTGCATCAGAAAAGTGCCCGGCATGGCCGTGTTGTTCTCGGCCTGGATGGGCGCGCCGTTCAGTTCACACAGGTAGGCGGCGCGTTTGAGCGGGTCTTTCAGGCGCTGATAGGCCTCGTTGATGCGCACCGACCACTGCATGGCCTGCCGCTGCGCCTGCGCATCGGCGGTGGCAAAACGGTCTGGATGGGCTTCCCGTTGCAGGTCTTTCCAGCGGGTATCCAGCGCATCACGGTCCAGCGCGAATTGCGGCTTCAGGCCAAAAATCTCGAAATCACTGGATTGCAGGTTCATTGCCAAAGGAGATCACAGGCCCATGACCGAAGAAGCGACGGATGGTGCGGTGACGGCACCCAGGGCAGCACGGAACCGGCGTTTCCGGGCTGCAGATAACGTCCTTTCCAGGGGTACGCGTACAACGCGGCGTGAGTGGATCAAATCCTGAAGCTCTCGCCGCAGCCGCAGCGATCGCGTTCGTTGGGGTTGTTGAAGCGGAAGCCTTCATTGAGTCCCTCGCGCACGAAGTCGAGCTGTGTGCCGTCAATGTAGGCCAGGCTCTTCGGGTCCACCAGCACCTTCACGCCGTTGTCTTCAAACACCACGTCCTCGGGCGCAATCTCGTCAGCGTATTCGAGCTTGTAGGCCAGACCGGAGCAGCCGGTGGTTTTCACCCCCAGGCGCACGCCCACTCCCTTGCCACGCTTGGCAATGTAGCGGGTGACGTGCCGTGCGGCGGCTTCAGAAATCGAAATGGACATGTCGTTCTATTGGTTGCGTCGGAGCGAAATCGCGGCTCGATCGATACCGCCGGCATTCCGCCCCTCGTCAAGCGCGGCACGGGCTACCGGCGAAGCCCCACGAAGGGAAAAACGCGAAGCGGCGCAGGCGGTTCAGTTCAGATGCTTCTTGCGGTAATCGTCCACAGCCGCCTTGATGGCGTCTTCGGCCAAGATGGAGCAGTGAATTTTCACCGGCGGCAAGGCCAGCTCTTCGGCGATCTCGCTGTTCTTGAGGGCAGCCGCCTCGTCCAGCGTCTTGCCCTTGACCCACTCGGTCACCAGCGAGCTTGATGCAATCGCCGAGCCACAGCCGTAGGTCTTGAAACGTGCGTCCTCGATCACGCCCGTGGTCGGGTTCACCTTGATCTGCAGTTTCATCACGTCACCACAGGCCGGCGCGCCGACCATGCCCGTGCCCACGGACTCGTCGCCCTTGTCGAACGAGCCCACGTTGCGGGGGTTTTCGTAGTGGTCCACCACTTTTTCCGAGTAAGCCATGTCTTTCTCCTTCAATACAAATCGGTGCAAGACGTCTTCAGTGCGCGGCCCACTGGATGGTCGACAGGTCGATGCCATCCTTGAACATCTCCCACAGGGGCGAGAGCTCGCGCAGCTTGGCGACGTTTTCCTTGATGGTCGCAATCGCGTAGTCCACCTCTTCTTCGGTCGTCCAGCGCCCGATGGTCATGCGCAGGCTGCTGTGGGCCAGTTCATCACTGCGGCCCAGGGCGCGCAGCACGTAACTGGGCTCCAGGCTGGCCGAGGTGCAGGCCGATCCCGACGACACCGCCAGACCCTTGATGCCCATGATCAACGACTCGCCTTCGACGTAGTTGAAGCTCATGTTCAGGTTGTGCGGCACGCGCTGGGTTTCGTGGCCGTTGATGAACACCTCTTCAACGTCCTTCAGGCCGGCGAGCATGCGGTCGTGCAGGGCGCGGATGCGCACGTTCTCGGCGTGCATCTCTTCCTTGGCGATGCGGTACGCCTCGCCCATGCCCACGCACTGGTGCGTGGGCAGCGTGCCTGAGCGCATGCCGCGCTCGTGACCGCCGCCGTGCATCTGCGCTTCGATGCGCACCCGGGGTTTGCGGCGCACATACAGCGCACCGATGCCTTTCGGCCCGTAGGTCTTGTGCGAGGTGAGGCTCATCAGGTCGACCGGCAGTGTCTTCAGGTCCACGTCCACCCGGCCGGTGGCCTGGGCCGCGTCCACATGGAAGATCACACCTTTTTCGCGGCAGATCGCGCCGATGGCGGCGATGTCCTGGATGACGCCGATCTCGTTGTTCACGAACATGACCGAGGCCAGGATGGTGTCGGGGCGGATCGCGGCCTTGAACACGTCGAGGTTCAGCAAGCCGTCGGCCTGCACGTCGAGGTAAGTCACCTCGAAGCCCTGCCGCTCCAGTTCACGCATGGTGTCCAGCACGGCCTTGTGCTCGGTCTTCACCGTGATCAGGTGCTTGCCCTTGGTCTTGTAGAAATGTGCCGCACCTTTCAGGGCGAGGTTGTTGGATTCGGTGGCGCCACTGGTCCAGACGATCTCGCGTGGATCGGCACCGATCAGGTCGGCCACCTGCTCGCGGGCCGTTTCCACGGCTTTCTCTGCTTCCCAACCCCAAGCGTGGCTGCGCGAAGCCGGGTTGCCGAAATGCTCGCGCAACCAGGGGATCATGGCGTCGACCACCCGCGGATCGCAGGGATTGGTGGCGCTGTAGTCCATGTAGATAGGGAAGTGGGGCGTTGTCATGGCTGGCTGTGTCCGGGCTGGCGTTGCAATGGGTTCGAATGTGGTGGTCGGTCGAAGGCTGGCTGGCACCCGGCTTGAGAAGCCCGCTGTGCGGCTCCACCCCCGTCATCGGCGACCCTTACTTGGAAAAGGCGGCTCCCAGAGCGAAGACCGAATTGGGTGCATTCACCCGAATCGGCTTGACCACCGAGGGACTGGAGATGGCGCGTTTGATCATGGGCGCGTTCTCCACGACCATGCCTTTGGCCAGCTGCTCGTCCACCAGGGACTGCAAGGATACCGAGTCGAGGAAGTCCACCATCTTGGCATTCAGCGCAGCCCACAGTTCGTGGGTCATGCAGCGGTTGCCCTCGCCCAGGCAGTTTTCCTTGCCGCCGCACTGGGTGGCGTCGATCGGCTCGTCCACCGAAACGATGATGTCGGCAACCGTGATTTCGCTGGCTTTGCGACCGAGCGTGTAGCCGCCACCGGGGCCGCGGGTGGATTCCACCAGCTCGTGGCGACGCAGCTTGCCGAACAACTGCTCCAGGTAAGAGAGCGAAATCTGCTGACGCTGGCTGATCGCAGCCAGCGTGACGGGGCCGTTGTTCTGGCGCAGCGCCAGGTCGATCATGGCAGTGACCGCAAAGCGGCCTTTTGTCGTGAGGCGCATTTTCAAGCTCCTTAATGTTGGCTTGACTGTCTTGGGATGGCGCCACCGGGTGCAAACCCGCTGGAACCTCTTGCTCCGCTCCCCCGCCCTTTATCTGGGCCGATGCATCGAAGGCTTTCCCGACTGTTTTCGTCGAGTATATAACAAAACCTACTGATTTGCTCGGCATTGTACGGCGCGAAGACCAGTTTGTCCAAGACAAATGCGTTTATTTCCTCGATATCGTTTCTCAACAGCGTGCGGCTGCAGCTGCCTTTTCAGGCCACGTTGTCCACACCGGGTGCACCGAACACCTGGGCCTTCAGGCGGTGCAGTTGGTCCCGCACGCTGGCGGCTTTCTCGAACTCGAGGTTGCGAGCGTGCTCCAGCATGAGCTTTTCCAGACGCTTGATCTCACGCGCCACGTCCTTCTCGCTCATGTCCTCCACGCTGGCGCGCTGCGCGCTTTCAGCGGCCAGCCGGTCGGCTTCCTTGCCCGCCTTCTCGCTGTAGACCCCGTCGATCAGGTCCTTGATGCGCTTGTTCAGGGCCTTGGGCGTGATGCCCATGGCCTCGTTGTGCGCGATCTGCCGGGCGCGTCGGCGATTGGTCTCGTCCATCGCCTTCTTCATCGAGTCGGTGATGCGATCGGCGTACAGGATGGCGCGGCCGTTGAGGTTGCGCGCCGCGCGGCCAATGGTCTGGATCAGGCTGCGCTCGGAACGCAAGAAGCCTTCCTTGTCGGCGTCCAGAATGGCCACCAGCGACACCTCGGGAATGTCCAGCCCCTCGCGCAGCAGGTTGATGCCCACCAGCACGTCGAAAGCCCCCAGCCGCAGATCGCGCAGGATCTCGACCCGCTCCACCGTGTCGATGTCGCTGTGCAGGTAACGCACCTTCACGCCGTTCTCGGTGAGGTAATCGGTCAGCTGCTCGGCCATGCGCTTGGTCAGCGTGGTGATGAGCACGCGTTCGTTTTTCTCGACGCGAATGCGGATTTCCTGCAGCACGTCGTCCACCTGGTGGGTGGCGGGGCGCACCTCCAGTTCGGGGTCGACCAGGCCGGTGGGCCGCACCAGCTGCTCCACCACCTGGCCGGCGTGCGTGTTCTCGTAATCGGCCGGCGTGGCCGACACGAAGATGCACTGGCGCATGCGCTGCTCGAACTCGTCGAACTTGAGTGGCCGGTTGTCCAGCGCACTGGGCAGACGGAAACCGTACTCCACCAGCGTGGTCTTGCGGGCGCGGTCGCCGTTGTACATGCCGCCGAACTGGCCGATCAGCACATGGCTCTCGTCCAGGAACATCAGCGCGTCCTTGGGCAGGTAGTCGGTGAGCGTGGACGGCGGTTCGCCCGGGGCGCTGCCCGAGAGGTGGCGCGAGTAATTTTCGATGCCCTTGCAGTGGCCTACCTCGCTCAGCATTTCCAGGTCGAAGCGGGTGCGCTGCTCCAGCCGCTGCGCCTCCACCAGCTTGCCCTGCGCGACGAACTCCTTGAGGCGGTCGGCCAGCTCCAGCTTGATCGCCTCGACGGCGCCGAGCACCTGTTCGCGCGGCGTCACGTAGTGGCTGCTGGGGAACACGGTGAAGCGCGGAATCTTCTGCCGCACCTTGCCGGTGAGCGGGTCGAACAGCTGCAGGGTTTCCACCTCGTCATCGAACAGCTCGATGCGGATCGCCATTTCGGAGTGTTCGGCCGGGAACACGTCGATGGTGTCGCCGCGCACCCGGAACTTGCCACGCGAGAAGTCCTGCTCGTTGCGGGCGTACTGCATGCGCACCAGCTGCGCGATCAGGTCGCGCTGGCCCACCCGGTCGCCCACGCGCAGCGTCATCACCATCTGGTGGTAGCTCTCGGGCTTGCCGATGCCGTAGATGGCCGAGACGGTGGCCACGATCACCACGTCGCGCCGCTCCAGAATGCTCTTGGTGCAGGAGAGCCGCATCTGCTCGATGTGCTCATTGATCGCGCTGTCCTTCTCGATGAACAGGTCGCGCTGCGGCACATAGGCCTCGGGCTGGTAATAGTCGTAGTAGCTGACGAAGTACTCGACCGCGTTCTTGGGGAAGAACTCGCGGAACTCGCTGTAGAGCTGAGCGGCCAGCGTTTTGTTGGGCGCGAACACAATGGCCGGACGCCCCAGGCGGGCGATCACGTTGGCCATGGTGAAGGTCTTGCCCGAGCCGGTCACGCCCAGCAGGGTCTGGAATACCTCGCCATCGTTGACGCCCTCGACCAGCTGGTCAATGGCCTGGGGCTGGTCGCCCGCGGGCGG
>JAGXRS010000395.1 GCA_018335615.1 Hydrogenophaga sp.
CTCCTGGGCACCGGCGTCACCGCCTTCGGCATCGCCCCCCTGGCCCCGGACGCCGCCGACCTGCCGGTGCACCAGGTGGTCGAAGCCCTGAGCATCGAGTCCGCCACCGCCGCTCTGGCGGTCGGCAGCCTCCAGGAAGCGATGCCGTTCACCCTGTTCCGCAGTGACACCACGCGCCGCGACGACACCGCCCAAAGCCTGCTGCGTCGGCTGGGCGTGAGCGACTCGGCAGCCGAGGCCTTCCTGCGCGCCGACCCCACCGCCCGCGCGCTGTTTTCGGGGCGCGCCGGCAAGCTGGTATCGGCAGAGGCGAATGAACGCGGTCAGCTGCTGCGCCTCACGGCCCGCTGGCTGCCCGACGACGGGCGGCAGTTTTCGCGCCTCGTGGTCGAGCCGCAAGGTGCCGCGCTCACCGCCCGCGTCGAGACAGGCGAACTGACCACGTCGGCCCGTCTGGCGGGCGGCGTGATCCGCAGTTCGCTGTTCGCGGCCACCGATGCAGCGAACCTGCCCGATGGCATCGCGGTGCAGCTGGCCGAGATTTTTTCGTCCGAGATCGATTTCCGCCGCGACCTGCGCCAGGGCGACCGCTTCAGCCTCGTCTACGAAACCCTGGAAGCGGACGGCGAAACCATGGGCTTCGGGCGTGTGCTGAGTGCCGAGTTCTTCAACAACGGACGTGCGCACGAAGCGGTGTGGTTCCAGGAACCCGGCCAGAAAGGCGCTTACTACGGCTTCGACGGTCAGAGTTCGCGCAAGTCCTACCTGTCCTCGCCCCTGGAGTTTTCGCGCGTGAGCAGCGGTTACGGCATGCGCTTCCACCCCATTTCGGGCGTGCACAAGGCCCACCTGGGCGTGGATTACGCGGCGCCGACCGGCACGCCGGTGCGCACCATCGGCGACGGCGTGGTGTCATTCGCCGGCTGGCAGGGCGGGTACGGCAATGTCATCATCATCCAGCACAAGGACCGCCAGAGCACGCTCTATGCGCACCTGAGCCGCATCGACGTGAGAAAAGGCCAGAAGGTGTCGCAGGGGGATCGCGTGGGCGCCGTCGGCAGCACGGGAGCGTCCACCGGCCCGCACCTGCACTTTGAGTTCCGCGACAACGGCGTGCACCAGGATCCGCTGGAAGTGGCGCGCAAGAGCGAGAACATTCCCATCAGCCCCGCGCTGCGCGCCCGCTTCGACACCGTGGCCCAGATGCAGCGCCTCAAACTCGACGCCGCGGCCAGCGTGCAGCAGGCCAGCGCTCAGTGATGTGAGCGGGGGGGGCAAGAAGGCCCCTGCACACGAAAAAGGGGAGCTCCGGGCTCCCCTTTTGCTTGCCCGCAGGCCGGCTGGCGTCAGACGCTGAAACTGGACCCGCAGCCGCAGGTGCTGTTGGCGTTCGGGTTCTTGATGACGAACTGCGCGCCTTCCAAGTCTTCCTTGTAGTCGATCTCGGCGCCTACCAGGTATTGGTAACTCATGGCATCGATGAGGAGCGACACACCGTTCTTGGTCATGGTCGTGTCGTCTTCGTTGACGACTTCGTCAAACGTGAAACCATATTGAAAGCCCGAGCAACCGCCGCCTTGCACGAAGACGCGCAGTTTCAGGTCGGGGTTGCCCTCTTCCGCCACCAGGTCGGCCACCTTGGCCGCGGCGCTGTCCGTGAAAACCAGCGGTGCTGGCATGTCGGTCTGGATGTTGTCTGGCATTGCGTTCATGGATCACCTCGTGTCGTGGTCGTGTCGGGCGTCACCCGTTGCACGTGAATGTTGCTGTGCGGATGACCACCACCCGCAGGACAGGAAATGCTATAGCAAAACGCTCGGGATTGCGCTCAGGCGTTATTTGCCGCCAGTTTCAGTGTGGGTTTATCCTCGACTTCGCCGGTGAGGGGCCTGAGCTGGCCCGTGATCGTGGCGCCCTGGTGCATCTCCAGCGCCCGGTACGACACATCGCCCTCAATGCGCGCTTTGGGCTGCAGCTCCAGGAGTTCGACTGCCAGCACCGGCCCGCGCACCGTGCCGTTGATGATGACGTGATCGGCGTGGATCTGGCCGGTCACGGTGGCCGATTCGCTCACCACCAGGATGCTGGGTTGCGCATCGCTGGCCCGGATGTTGCCGACCACCTCGCCGTCCACGCGCAGACCGTCATGAAACGTGAGGTTGCCGTCGATGCGGGTGCCCTGGGCAATCAGGCTTTTGATGGGCGGTTGTTTTTTCTTGCCAAACATGTTGCGTCCAGACGGTGTTGATTAGAGTGGAATGGTCTGTACCGACTTGACCGAGCTGCCTTGCAGCAGCTTGGCGGTGACGGTTTTTACCACGGCCCCCGGCGGCACGGACACGACGCCCTCCTGCCGCAAGTAGCCTTTGATGACGACCGCCTGTGGTGCCTGTGCCAGGGTCCAGGATTTGCCGTCCAGCGTGCCGGCAAAGGTGATCTCCAGCACCCCCCGGAAATCGGGCGCGTTCTTCATGGCCTGGATCATGAGGGCTTGCCATCGGACCTGCACCGGACTCAGCCGTTCCGCCTGCAGAGCACGGATGGTGGGGGCGTCGGTGCCGCTGCCGGGAATCAGGCGCTCGAAGAAGCCGAGGTCGTTGCGCAGTGCCTGGTTGTCGGCCTGCAGCTGGCGCATTTGCCCCACCAGCTGCTCCTGCGCCACTTTCTCGGCGGTCAGCAGGCTTTCGGCCGTGTTGGCCACCGACTGGGCCTTCGTGAGATCCTCGCGCAGCTGCTGCACCTCTTGGCGCAGTTGCGCCAGTTCCTGCTTGGCGTTGCGGTCCAGACCCGCAATGTCTTTGCCGAATTCGAAGGCCCACAGCGCCAGCGCGCCGGAAAAGCCCAGCACGACCGCGCCCAGCAGCCAGCGCAAGGGCCATGGCAGTGCACTGCGCACCGACACGCGCGGTGCGCTCACCGTGAGCCTTCTTCGCAAGAGCCGCAGCCTCATTCAGATCCCTTCGCACAGCGGGCCCATACCCGCATGGCAGAAATGCAAAAACCGCCCCAAGACGAACTTGCAGGCGGTTTTTGCGGCAGATCCAGGGCGCTTTAGCGCTTGCTGAACTGCTTGCGGCGGCGTGCGGAACGCAGACCGACCTTCTTGCGCTCGACTTCACGCGCATCGCGGGTCACGAAACCGGCTTGCGACAGTTCGGACTTCAGCGTGGCGTCGTAGTCGATCAGGGCGCGGGTGATGCCGTGGCGCACGGCGCCGGCCTGGCCGGATTCGCCACCACCGTGCACGTTGACCATCACGTCGAAGGTGTCGGCGTGGTTGGTCAGCATCAGCGGCTGCTTGGCGATCATGATCGAGGTCTCACGGCCGAAGTAGGACTGGATGTCCTTGCCGTTCACGACGATCTGGCCGGAGCCTTTTTTCAGAAACACGCGGGCGACGCTGGATTTGCGACGGCCGGTGCCATTGTTCCATTCACCAATCATCTCAAGGCTCCTTAGATGTCCAGCACTTGCGGCTGTTGGGCGGTGTGCGGGTGCTCGGCGCCGCCGTACACCTTGAGCTTCTTGATCATGGCGTAGCCGAGGGGGCCTTTGGGCAGCATGCCCTTGACAGCCTTCTCGAGTGCGCGGCCGGGGTGCTTGGCCTGCATGTCGCGGAAGTTGGTGCCGTAGATACCGCCGGGATAGCCCGAGTGGCGGTAGTACACCTTGTCGAGGGCTTTGGTGCCCGTGACGCGGATCTTGGCTGCGTTGATGATGACGATGTAGTCACCGGTATCGACGTGAGGCGTGTAAATGGCCTTGTGTTTGCCGCGCAAACGGAGAGCCACTTCACTGGCAACTCGTCCGAGGACCTTGTCGGTCGCGTCAATCACAAACCACTCGTGCGTC
>JAGXRS010000396.1 GCA_018335615.1 Hydrogenophaga sp.
CGTGCAGCCGGGACAATCGGCCACGCCCGCCGCCAGCGCCGATCCCCGGGCATACTGCGGCCCAGTGACACCCCAAGCCCCCGCCCCCTTTCCGTCCGCACACCCGGGCGCCTCCTCGCCCGCCGCCTGGGCGCTGTTGCTCGCCGAGCGCGCCGACCCCGGCCACCTCGACGAACTGCGCCAGCCCGCCGCACCCGGCGGCATGGGGCCCCACTGGGCCAGCTTCTTCGAACAGATCGACCGCGACGGCCTGGCCGACCTGAACCGCCGCGCCGAGAATCTGCAGCGCCAGGTGCGCGACAACGGCGTGACCTACAACGTCTACGCCGACGCCGCCACCGGGCTGCAGCGCCCCTGGGCACTCGACCTGTTCCCCATGATCGTGAGCCCGCAGGACTGGGCCCTCATCGAGGCCGGCGTGCAGCAGCGCGCGCGCCTGCTCAACGCCATGATGGGCGACCTCTACGGCGAACGCGAGCTGCTCAAGCGCGCCCTGCTGCCCGCGGCGCTGGTGCAGGGCCACCCCGGCTACCTGCGCGCCATGCAGGGCGTCACACCACCCGGCGGCACCTGGCTGCACATCGTCGCCTTCGACCTCGCGCACGGGCCGGATGGCCGCTGGTGGGTGGTGAGCCAGCGCACGCAGGCGCCGTCCGGGCTGGGTTACCTGCTGGAAAACCGCATCGCCATCTCGCGCCAGTTTCCGCAGGCCTTTGCCAACCTGAAGGTGCAGCGCCTGGCCGCCAGCTACCGCGCACTGATGGACGGCCTCAAGCGCCTGGCGCCCGAGGGCGAGAACGCGCGCATCGCGCTGCTCACGCCCGGCCCGTACAACGAAACCTATTTCGAGCACGCCTACCTGGCGCGCTACCTCGGCCTCACGCTGGTCGAGGGCAACGACCTCACCGTGCGCGACCAGCGCCTGTACCTCAAGACCCTCAAGGGCCTGGAGCCGGTGCACGCACTCATCAAGCGGCTGGACGACGAGTGGCTGGACCCGCTGGAACTGCGCTCCGACTCCACGCTGGGCGTGCCCGGCCTGCTGCAGGTGCTGCGCGCCGGCAACCTGCTGCTGGCCAACGCGCCCGGCTCGGCGCCGCTGGAATCCAGCGCGGTGCTCGGCTTCCTGCCCGCCATCAGCCGCCACCTGCTGGGTGAGGAACTCGCCCTGCCCTCGCTGGCCACCTGGTGGTGCGGCGAGGACGCCGCCCTGCGCGAGGTGCTGCCGCTGCTCAAGGACAGCGTGATCAAGCCGACCTACCCGCGTTCGGGGCTGGACACCGCCATGGGCCAGCGCCTGAGCCCGCGCGAACTCAACGAGTGGTCGGGCCGCATGGTGCGCCACCCGGAGGACTACACCGTGCAGGCCTGGCTGCCGCTGTCGCAGACGCCCACCTGGGCCGGCGAGCAGCTGATGCCGCGTTCGGCCATGCTGCGCGTGTTTGCACTGGCCGACGGCGCCGGCCAGTGGCGCGTGCTGCCCGGCGGCCTGGTGCGCCTGGCGCCGCGCGGCCAGCTGATTGCGGCCATGCAGCGCGGCGGCAGCAGCGCCGACTGCTGGGTGCTCACCGACGGCCCGGTGGACCGCACCACCCTGCTGCAGACCGCACCGACCTCGCTGGCCATCGCCACGCAGACGCGCCCCGTCACCAGCCGCGCCGCCGAAAACCTGTTCTGGCTCGGCCGCTACACCGAGCGCACGGAAAACAGCATCCGCCTGGCGCAGATCGTGCTGGACCACCTCGGCGGCGACGAACCCAGTTCACGCGCGCTCATGGCCTGGTTGTCGGCCACCGCGCGCGAGCATTCGCTGGTGCTGCCCGACGTACCCGACGCCGCCCAGTCGCCGCGCGTGTTCGCGCGCAGTCTCATCGCCGCGCTGTCCCCGCCCGCCCACAGCCCGCAGGCGCAGCAGTCCTACAGCGTGGGCTTCAACCTGCGCGCGCTCAAGGCGGCGGCCTCGCAGGTGCGCGAGCGCCTGTCGCAGGAGCACTGGAACCTGATCGAGCGCACCGAGGCCGAATTCGCCCGCGAATGCGCCACCCTGTCCACGGATGCCGAATACGCCACCGCCGAAGCCATGAGCGCGCTGCAGCGCGCCAGCGAGCTGCTGGCCGCCATCACCGGCTCGCAAACCGACCGCATGGTGCGCGACGACGGCTGGCGCCTGCTCTCCGTGGGGCGCCACATCGAGCGCCTCATCACGCTCTCGCGCGCGCTGCAGCTCGGCCTGCAGCACCGCTGTATCGACGACCCGACCGGCTTCGAGGCGGTGGTGGCCCTGTTCGACAGCACCATCACCTTCCACGCCATCTACCAGCAACGCCGCGACATGGTCGCCCTGATCGACCTGCTGGTGATGGACCGCGACAACCCCCGCTCGCTGGCCTGGGTGGTGCAGACCCTGCGCTCGCGCCTGTCCAAGCTGGCGCAGAGCGCCGCGCCGCAGGACGCCGAGCTCGCCATGGCCCTGCCCGACCCCGACACCTGGGCGCTCACCCAGCTGAACCACTGGCAGCGCCCGCCCGAAGGCCCGCGCACCTGGACCGAGCTGGTGGCCCTGCTCGACCAGTGCGAAGCCGCCGCCGGCCAGCTCTCCAACGAGATCACCCGGCTGCACTTCAGCCACGCCGACCGCAACAACCAGAGCCTGGGTGCCTGAATGCAGCTGCGCATCGTCCACCGCACCACCTACCGCTACCACGGCGCCATCGACCTGGCGCAGCACATGGTGCACCTCACGCCCGTGGACACCGGGACCCAGCAGGTGCTGGCGCACACCCTGCACATCACGCCCGAGCCGACCAGCCGCAGCCAGACCACCGACGTGTTCGGCAACCGGCGCACCTTCTTCTCCCTGCAGACGCCGCACGACACGCTCGCGGTCGAGGCCGACAGCCTCGTCAGCACCGGCGCACCGCGCGCCCTGCCCGATGCGCCGCCGTGGCGGCTCATGACCTGGGAACGGGTGCGCGAACACTTCCGCTACCGCGCCCAGGCGCCCTTCGACAGCGCCAGCGAATTCCTGTTCGCCTCACCCTACGTGCCGCGCGACGACGCGTTTGCCGGCTTCGCGCGCCCGGCCTTCAAGCCCGGCCTGCCCATGCTGTCGGCCGCGCGCGCGCTCATGGAACGCATCCACACCGAGCTGACCTATGAAACCGCCAGCACCGAGGTGAACACCCCGGCGCTGCAGGCACTCGAACAGGGCAAGGGCGTGTGCCAGGACTTCGCGCACATCATGCTGGGCTGCCTGCGCAGCCTGGGCCTGCCCGCGCGCTACGTGAGCGGCTACCTGCTCACCCGCCCGCCGCCCGGCCAGCCGCGGCTGATCGGGGCCGACGCCTCGCACGCCTGGGTGTCGGTGTACGTGCCCGGCCTCTCGGCCGAGGCCGCGGACGCAGACGTGGCGCCAGGCGCCTGGTTCGACTTCGACCCCACCAACAACCGCTGCGGCTGGGGCAGCCCCGGCGAAGACTACGTGACCCTGGCCACCGGCCGCGACTTCGCCGACGTGTCCCCCATGCGCGGCGTGATCCAGGGCGGCGCCGGGCACACGCTGAGCGTGGCCGTCACCGTGGCGCCGCCGGACGAAATCGCCGCGCTGCAGCCCGCCGACAGCCCCTGATCAAGCGGCGAGGGGGCGCCGCGGCACAGCCTTCGCTGCACCCCATGAATACGCCTGATGCAACACGGCCGACCCGACCCCGGTCGATAGAATGGCCCGCACCCGGCAACCCTGCCGCCAGCCCATAAACCCAACAGGAGCCTCCATGAGCGTCTACGACAAGCTGAACCAGCTCGGCATCGAACTGCCCCCCGTCGCCATCCCCGCCGCGGCCTACGTGCCCTTCGTGCAGACCGGCCACCTCGTCTTTCTGAGCGGCCACATCGCCAAGAAAGACGGCAAGCCCTGGGTCGGCCAGCTCGGCCTGACGATGGAAACCGGCGAAGGCCAGCAGGCCGCCCGCGCCATCGCGATTGACCTCCTGGGCACCCTGGCCGCCGCCTGCCTGGCCGCCGGCAAGACGCTGGACGACGTCAAGCGCATCGTCAAGGTGATGAGCCTGGTCAACAGCACCGGCAGCTTCACCGAGCAGCACCTGGTCACCAACGGCTGCAGCGAGTTGCTGGGCGAGGTGTTCGGCCCAACGGTGGGCGCGCACGCCCGCAGCGCGTTTGGCGTGGCACAGATTCCGATGGGTGCCTGTGTCGAGATCGAAATGATCGCCGAGCTGGGCTGAAGGCCCGCCCCCAGCGACAACAGGCCCTTCAGCAGGGTGAATGAGAAGGCCAACCCCGAGATGGGGCAAGGCCCTCGTCAAGACCTGGGTTGACCTCGTGGCACCAACACTTCGGGTTCGGAAACACCCCTGTCCAGGTGCTTGAGAAGCCACCGGCGTGGTCCTCTGATTTCTCAGGCATCAGGAACAGGATGGTCTGGCAAGCCGTTGTGGAGCGGGTCGAACAGCAAGCAGCCATACAGCACATCGGTGACGGCGGCCCAGTCCACGTTCGGGTTGCGCGCCATCAGGGCACGCAGCGGGATGGCGCCCAGGTCATCGGTGCGCACCGAGCTGAACGCGCCGCCGTAGCGGCCGAAGGGCGTGCGGATGGCATCGACGATGAAGGCCTGGGACATGGCCTGGGACAGGGGATGGATCAGACGAACCGGTTTCCGGGTTGGACAGGCAGGCCGATCAATCTCTCGAGTTCGGAGTGCTCCAGTCCGTCGACGCTATCAATCAGCGTGAGGCCTTCAGGCGTGCACGCCAGGGTGGCCAGGTCGGTATAGATGCGCTTGACGCAGCCAATACCCGTGAGCGGGTAGCTGCAGGACGGCACGACCTTGCTTTGTCCCTGCTTGGTCAGCAGATCCATCATGACCCAGGTCTGCTTGGCACCGACCGCCAGGTCCATCGCACCGCCCACAGCGGGGATGGCACCCGTTTCGCCGGTGCTCCAGTTGGCCAGGTCGCCCGTGGCCGAGACCTGAAAGGCGCCCAGCACGCTGATGTCCAGATGCCCGCCGCGCATCATGGCAAAACTGTCGGCGTGGTGGAAATAGGCGCCGCCGTGCAACAGGGTGACGGGTTGTTTCCCAGCGTTGATGAGGTCGTAGTCCTCCTCCCCAACAGCTGGCGCAGGACCCATACCCAGGATGCCGTTCTCGCTGTGCAGCACCACTTCGATCCCCTCGGGCAGGTAGTTGGCCACCAGCGTGGGCTGTCCGATGCCCAGATTGACGTAGGCACCATCAAAAATGTCCTGGGCCACGCGCTGGGCCAGTTCCTGCTTGCTGCGCTTGGTGTAGCTCATGGTCGGGACTCCTTCAGGCGGCTTGTTTGAAGCCACCGGCCCGGGTGGCGACGGGTTGGATCTTCACGATCTTGGACACGTAAATGCCGGGTGTGACGATGCTCTCCGGGTCCAGCTGGCCCAGCTCCGCGATGTCATGCACGGTGGCAATGGTGCGCTTGGCGGCAGTGGCCATGACGGGGCCGAAGTTGCGTGCGGCCTTGCGGTACGTCAGGTTGCCCCAGCGGTCACCGACCTCGGCTTTGACAAGCGCCACATCGCCGTGAATGGGGTACTCCAGCACGTAATCCCTGCCTTGGATGCGGCGGGTTTCTTTTGCGGTGCCATCGCCATTCAACGCCAGTTGGGTGCCA
>JAGXRS010000397.1 GCA_018335615.1 Hydrogenophaga sp.
TCCAGCAGCCAGTACAGCGGCTTGGCCAGGATGGTCAGCCAGCCGTAGTCCTTCACCAGCTCCAGGCCGGGGGCAATCGTCTCCAGCACTTTTTCTTCCTGCGGGCCGACGAACAGGCGCGCGTCCACCCGCTGCACCTGGCCCGGAGCCAGGGTGGGCAGCGTGGTGATGGTGCCCACGGCGTACAGGTTGCTGTCGATCTTGCGGGCGAAGTTCTCGCGCGCCAGTCCTTCGCCCAGCAGCCAGGCGGAGGCGAAGTAGTGCTGCACCATGGCCACATAGCCGTCGCTGGTGGAGCGGACGAAATCGGCCTTGTTCTTCTCGATGTCCTCGAACTCGACCTTCTGGTATTTCTGTGCCTCGGTGTAGATCGCCGGGCCCGTGAAGGTGGAATAGAAAGGCGTCTCGCTGCTGAGCTTGTTGCCGTCGCGCACCAGTTGCAGGTAGAGCTGTGGCGTCACCGGCTGCTCGCCGTTGTTCACCACCTCGTGCTGCACGGCGATGTCGTAGCGGCCGCGGGTCAGCGTGTAGGTCTTGACCAGCTTCACGCCGCCGACCTCGGCCGACTCGAAGCGCACCTGCAGTTCGTTCTGGCCCTCGGCCAGCGTGGTGGCGCCCGGCACCAGGGTCATGGGCGTCTTGTGGGTGGGGAAGGTGCCGCCGATCAGGCCCGTCTGGGCCACATAGGTGCGCCCGGCATCCTGCACCAGCAGGGTGAAGGGCTGATCGTCCTGGTCTTTGCTGGTGAGCGTGGCCTCGGCATGCTCCGTCAGCTTCGCCTCGATCACCGAGCCTCCCTCGCTGTTGAACACCAGGCGCAGCACGTCGGTGCTCACCACATGGCGCACGGCCGCAGCGGCCGGGGCGCCGGCGGGCGATTCGCCGACCGCAGCCCCGCTGCCGGTGGCCCTGGGCAGGCTGGCATCGCCGGTCTCGGAAGGTGCTGTCGCGGTGGTGGGCGCAGCCGGTGCCGTCACCGCCGATCCCGGGAAAAAGGTCGGCTGGTGGCCGTTGTGGATCTGCCACTTGTCCCAGATCAGGACCATCGAAAGGCCAAAAACCACCCACAGGATGGACCGACGGATGTCATTCATGACGGGTTCTACTTTTCTGAGGAAGGGGAAACGGGAGCGGCACCGGGCTCGGGGGCCGGGGCCATGCGCTGCGCGCGCGCCACATCATAGACATCACCGCCGGTTCGGCCCAGCAGCCGTGAAAAAAGCGCCGGGGCGTGCTGCGGCACCTCGTCAACGCCCCCGGCGCACCACGGGTGGCAACGTCCCAGCCGGTGCAGCGTGAGGTAGCTGCCCGCCAGCGCGCCGTGGCGTTCCAGGGCGCCCAGCGCATACACCGAGCAAGACGGCTCGAAGCGGCAGTTGCTGCCCAGCGCAGGGCTGAGCAGCAGGCGGTAGCCTTTGACCAGCCCCACCAGCCCTTGGCGCGGCCAGTCAGACAGCATGGGGTGGCTCCGTTGGCGCGGGTGCCGGCATGGCCGCCAGCGAAGCGCGCGGCCGCGACGCCGCATCGGACCGTCCCGTGCAGGCGCGGTCCAGCAGCTGGTCCAGCTCGGCGCGCACGGCGCGCTTGAGCACATCCGACGTGGCGCTGACGAACTGTTTGCGGCTGAATTCGGTGCGCAGACGCACGACCAGCGCCGCCTGCGGCAAAGCCGCGGCGCGCTCGCGCGACGCTTCATAGATCTGGCGCCGGATGGCGTTGCGCGTGACGGCGCGGCGTGCCCACCGTTTGGGCAGGAGCACACCGAGCCAGGCATCGGCCACCGGAAACAAAGGCCGCCCCTCGCGGGCCGCATCGAGCGCCACGCGGTGCAAGGCAAAGTGGGGGGTTTTGGCCACAGGGGCACCCGCCATGACGGCCTGGAACTGCTGTCGCGACCGCAGCCGTTGCACCACTGCTGAACCTTGCGGGTCGGTCAGTGGGCGCGGTCAGGCCGGCAGCGGCACGGCATGCGCAGCCTCAGACGGCCAGGCGCTTGCGGCCCTTGGCGCGACGGGCGTTGATCACGGCACGGCCACCACGGGTTTTCATGCGGACGAGGAAGCCGTGGGTGCGGGCGCGTTTGATCTTGGAGGGCTGGTAGGTGCGTTTCATGATGCTCAGTAGAAATCGGGAAAACCCGTGATTATCGCAAACAAAAGACTTGTCCGGCAAGCACTTGCGGCGCTGATCGCTCGCAAGCCTTCGTCTGGCAGGCTTACCGGACGTCTGAAAGGCCCCCGCCGACTTGTGGATAAGTCGCCCGCCCGCCTACAATGGAGGGTCTGCCCGAGCCTTTTGTCCACAATAACAGCGTACCCGCCATCTCCAGCATGACCGAGGGCATTTCCCCTGACTCCGCGCCCGCCGACATGCAGTCTTTGTGGCTCACCTGCCTGGACCGACTGGCCCAGGACATCCCCGAACAGCAATTCAACACCTGGATCCGGCCCCTGTCGGCCACGGTGTCGCCCGACGCCACCAAGGTCACGATCTCGGTGGCCAACCGCTTCAAGCTCGACTGGATCCGCGCCCAGTACGTCCCCCGCCTCACCGTGTTGCTGGAGTCCGTTCGCGGCGCGCCCGTCACGCTGGAGTTGGTGCTCGCTGCGCGTGAAGGCCCCAGCCGCACGGCACCTGCGCCCCGTACCGTGCAGGAACAGGTGCTCACCGAACTGCCCGATCTGGCGCCCGTGGAGGTGGTCAGCCCGGCCGCGCCCAAGACCCGCCTGAACCCGGCGCTGAGCTTCTCCACGCTGGTGGAAGGCTCGGCCAACCGCATGGCGCGCGCCGCCGCCATGCACGTGGCCGGCAGCCTGGGCCAGCTGTACAACCCGCTGTTCATCTACGGCGGCGTCGGCCTGGGCAAGACCCACCTGGTGCACGCCATCGGCAACCACCTGCTGGCCGATCGTCCACAGGCCAAGGTGCTCTACATCCACGCCGAGCAATTCGTGTCGGACGTGGTCAAGGCCTACCAGCGCAAGACCTTTGACGAATTCAAGGAGCGCTACCACTCGCTGGACCTGCTGCTCATCGACGACGTGCAGTTCTTCGCCAACAAGGAGCGCACGCAGGAAGAGTTTTTCAATGCGTTTGAGGCGCTGCTGGCCAAGAAAAGCCACATCGTGCTGACCAGCGACACCTACCCCAAGGGCCTGGCGGATATCCACGAGCGGCTGGTGTCGCGCTTCGACTCCGGCCTGACGGTCGCCATCGAGCCGCCCGAGCTGGAAATGCGCGTGGCGATTCTGATCAACAAGGCCGCGGTGGAGCACGCCGTGATGCCCGAGGAAGTGGCCTTTTTCGTGGCCAAGAACGTGCGCTCCAACGTGCGCGAGCTGGAAGGTGCGCTGCGCAAGATCCTGGCCTATTCGCGCTTCAACCAGAAAGAGATTTCGATCGCGCTGGCGCGCGAGGCGCTGAAAGACCTGCTGTCGATCCAGAACCGGCAGATTTCGGTGGAAAACATCCAGAAGACCGTGGCCGACTTCTACAAGATCAAGGTCGCGGACATGTATTCGAAAAAGCGCCCGGCCAGCATCGCCCGCCCGCGCCAGATCGCCATGTTCCTCGCCAAGGAACTGACGCAGAAAAGCCTGCCCGAGATCGGCGAACTGTTCGGCGGGCGCGACCACACCACCGTGTTGCACGCGGTGCGCAAGATCGGCGCCGAGCGCCAGACCAACACCGAACTCAACCAGCAGCTGCACGTGCTGGAACAGACACTCAAGGGATGACCCCGCTGCCCGACGCCCGAAACGCCCCGTTTAAATGGGGTGAGAATAGAGAAGTTTGGCTTCAGCCGACGACCCGGCCATTGGCCCACCGAGACGAAAGAACCTGACATGATTGTTTTGAAATCGACCCAGGACAAGGTCCTGGCCGCCCTGCAATCGGTGGCTGGCATCGTGGAGCGCCGTCACACGCTGCCCATCCTGGCCAACGTGCTGCTGCGCAAGACCGGCTCGCAGGTCCAGCTGACCACCAGCGACCTGGAAATCCAGATCCGCACCACCGCACAGCTCGATGGGGACGAAGGCAACTTCGCCACCACTGTGGGCGCGCGCAAGCTGATCGACATTTTGCGCACCATGCCCGGCGACCAGACGGTGAGCTTGGAATCGTCGGCCGGCAAGCTGGTGCTCAAGGGCGGCAAGAGCCGCTTCACGCTGCAGAGCATGCCGCCGGAAGACTTCCCGCTGGTGCAGGAATCGGCCACGTTTGGCCCCGCCTTCTCGGTGCCGCAGAAGGCGCTGAAGAGCCTACTGGGCCAGGTGTCGTTTGCCATGGCGGTGCACGACATCCGCTACTACCTGAACGGCATCCTGTTCGTGGCCGAAGGCCAGCAGCTCAGCCTGGTGGCCACCGACGGCCACCGCCTGGCCTTTGCCAGCGCCACGCTGGACGTGGACGTGCCCAAGCAGGAGGTGATCCTGCCGCGCAAGACGGTGCTGGAACTGCAGCGCCTGCTGAGCGACAAGGAAGGCGCGATCGAGATGCAGTTCGCCGCCAACCAGGCCAAGTTCAGCTTCGACGGCATGGAGTTCGTCACCAAGCTGGTGGAAGGCAAGTTCCCCGACTACAACCGCGTGATCCCGCGTAACCACAAGAACATCGTCACGCTGGGCCGCCAGCCGCTGCTGTCCTCGCTGCAGCGCACCGCCATCATGACGAGCGAGAAGTTCAAGGGCGTGCGCCTGAACATCGAGCCCGGCGCGCTGCGCGTGGCCTCCAGCAACGCCGAGCAGGAAGAGGCGGTGGACGAGCTTGACATCGACTACGGTGGCGACACCATCGAGATCGGCTTCAACGTCACCTACCTGATCGACGCGCTGCAGAACATGAGCCAGGAAATGGTGCGCATCGAACTGTCGGACGGCAACAGCTCCGCGCTGGTGACCAATCCCGACGACAACGCCTTCAAATACGTGGTCATGCCCATGCGCATTTGATCGCCACGCGATCCTGCCTACTCCAAGCCCGACCCGCTGCCCAGCGGGTTTGGCCTTTCTAGCGATTGAGAAAAGTCACCATGTCCGAAGCCAACAAGCCCGCAGAAGCCGGTACCGACGCCGTCAACACCGGTGAAGCCGGGTCCGCCAGCTCCAACTTCCAGCCCACCATCGACGCCCACCAGGCCGGCGCCAGCGAAGGCTATGGCGAGGGCTCGATCCAGATCCTGGAAGGTCTGGAGGCGGTGCGCAAGCGCCCCGGCATGTACATCGGCGACACGTCGGACGGCACTGGTCTGCACCACCTGGTGTTCGAGGTGGTCGACAACTCGATCGACGAAGCCTTGGCCGGCCACTGCGACGACATCGTGGTGACCATCCACAGCGACAACTCGATCAGCGTCACCGACAACGGCCGCGGCATTCCCACCGGCGTGAAGATGGACGACAAGCACGAGCCCAAGCGCTCGGCCGCTGAAATTGCGCTGACCGAACTGCACGCCGGCGGCAAGTTCAACCAGAACAGCTACAAGGTCTCGGGCGGCCTGCACGGCGTGGGCGTGAGCTGCGTGAACGCGCTGAGCCAGTGGCTGCGCCTGACGGTGCGCCGCGAAGGCAAGATGCACCAGATCGAGTTTGCGCGCGGCTTCGTGCAGAACCGCATCGTCGAGAAGAACGCCGACGGCATCGAGATTTCGCCCATGAAGGTGGCGGGCGACACCGAGAAGCGCGGCACGGAAGTGCACTTCCTGCCCGACTACGACATCTTCAAAGAGAACAGCGACTTCCACTACGAGATCCTGAGCAAGCGCCTGCGCGAACTCAGCTTCCTGAACAACGGCGTGCGCATCCGTCTGAAGGACGAGCGCAGCGGCAAGGAAGACGATTTCTCGGGCGCCGGCGGCGTGAAGGGCTTTGTTGACTTCATCAACAAGGGCAAGACGGTGCTGCACCCCAACGTGTTCCACGCGCTGGGCGACCGCGCCAGCGACCAGGGCACCAACATCGGCGTGGAAGTGGCCATGCAGTGGAACAGTGGCTACAACGAGCAAGTCCTCTGTTTCACCAACAACATCCCGCAACGCGACGGCGGCACCCACCTCACCGGTCTGCGCGCGGCCATGACGCGCGTCATCAACAAGTACATCGAAGAAACCGAGCTGGCCAAGAAAGCCAAGGTCGAGGTGACGGGTGATGACATGCGCGAAGGGCTGTGCTGCGTGCTGAGCGTGAAGGTGCCCGAGCCCAAGTTCAGCAGCCAGACCAAGGACAAGCTGGTGAGCAGCGAGGTGCGCGGCCCGGTGGAAGACATCGTCAGCCGCCTGCTCACCGACTACCTGCAGGAGCGCCCGAACGACGCCAAGATCATCTGCGGCAAGATCGTGGAAGCCGCCCGCGCCCGCGAAGCCGCCCGCAAAGCCCGCGAAATGACGCGCCGCAAAGGCGTGCTCGACGGCATGGGCCTGCCCGGCAAACTGGCCGACTGCCAGGAAAAAGACCCGGCGCTGTGCGAGATCTACATCGTGGAGGGCGACTCCGCCGGTGGCTCCGCCAAGCAGGGCCGCGACCGCAAGTTCCAGGCGATCTTGCCGCTGCGCGGCAAGATTCTGAACGTGGAAAAAGCGCGCTATGAAAAGCTGCTGACCAGCAACGAAATTTTGACGCTCATCACCGCGCTGGGCACCGGCATTGGCAAGGCCACCGGCGTGGGCGGCACCGCGGGCACGGACGACTTCAACGTCGCCAAGCTGCGCTACCACCGCATCATCATCATGACCGACGCCGACGTGGACGGCGCCCACATCCGCACCCTGTTGCTGACTTTTTTCTACCGCCAGATGCCCGAGCTGGTGGAGCGCGGCCACATCTACATTGCGCAGCCGCCGCTGTACAAGGTGAAGGCCGGCAAGGAAGAGCTGTACCTGAAAGACGCGTCCGCGCTGGATGGCTTCCTGCTGCGCATCGCCCTGCGTGACGCCAAGGTGTTCACCGGCGGCGCCACCGCCACCACGCTGGAAGGCGACACCCTGAACGAACTGGCGCGCAAGCACCAGATCGCCGAGAGCGTGATTGCCCGACTGTCGAACTTCATGGATGCCGAGGCCCTGCGCGCGATTGCCGACGGCGTGTCGCTCAACCTCGACTCGGTGGAGCAGGCCGAGGCCAGCGCCGTGGCCCTGCAGATCAAGCTGCGCGAACTCGCCACCACCGGCGTGCCCGCCGAAGTGGCCGGTGAATTCGACGCCCGCACCGACAAGCCCATCCTGCGCATCAGCCGCCGCCACCACGGCAACATCAAGAGCAGCATCATCACGCAGGACTTCGTGCACGGCGCCGACTATGGCGCCCTGGCCACCGCCGCGGAAACCTTCCGCGGCCTGCTCGGCGAAGGCGCGAAAGTGATGCGCGGCGAGGGCGATAAGCAGAAGGAAGAAAAAGTGGCCGACTTCCGTGTGGCCATGCGCTGGCTCATCTCGGAAGCCGAACGCACCACCAGCCGCCAGCGCTACAAGGGCCTGGGCGAAATGAACCCCGCCCAGCTGTGGGAAACCACCATGGACCCGAACGTGCGCCGTCTGCTGCGCGTGCAGATCGACGACGCCATTGAAGCCGACCGCGTGTTCACGATGCTGATGGGCGACGAGGTGGAACCGCGCCGGGATTTCATTGAGACGAATGCGCTGCGGGCGGGGAATATCGACGTCTGACTTTTTTGCTCGGCTGTAATGGTGGTGGTTTCTGACGGTATGGCTTGTCGCAACTCAAGTCCTGCTT
>JAGXRS010000398.1 GCA_018335615.1 Hydrogenophaga sp.
GGCGTGGCGGCGGCGGGCGTCGTCGAGCGCCTGCGCCGCGTCCTGCAGGGCGTCGTGGCGGGCCTTCCAGTCGCGCGTGCGCAGCGTGGCTTTTTTCAGGGCGTCGCCCGCGGCCTCGAACTGCTCCTGCGCCTGGTAGTACTCGCGCGACGCCGCCTTGCGCGGGCCCCACTGGGCGTCGGCCTCGGCTTCCAGGTTTTTCAGCACCGTGCCCAGGTGCTCGATACCGGCGGCCGACTGGAACAGCAGCCGGCCCAGGTCGTCTGACGCGTTCAGGATGCCGGCACCGCCTTCCACCAGCGTGCGGTGCTCCAGCGCGTACATGCGGTTGAAGGTGGTGGCGTCGAGTGTGCCCAGCCAGGGCTGCAGCGTGTCCTCGGGCAGGTGGCGGTCGTCGGGCGCGCGCAAGGTGTTGCGGTTGCCCTTGGCCCGCTCGAACACCAGTTCGGCCGGGCTCTCGCCCAGCCGCTGCAGCGTGCCGCCCAGGCGCAGGTCGGGCATGGCGTGCAGGAAGGCCAGCGGCGTGCGCGGGTGAATGCCGAACAGCCAGTCGCCGATGGCCGAGCGCAGGGTGGATTTGCCGGCCTCGTTGGGGCCGACGACGAGGTGGATGTCTTGCGTGGCGGGTGGCAGGTCGAGCGAGCGGCCGGTGAACTTGCCGTAACGGATGAGCTGGAGCTGGCGGATGCGCATGGGTCGGGCTCCGGCGTTCAGGCGGCGCGGCTGGCCTGGGCCACGCGCGACATGAGCAGCGGCACGGCCTGCGCCACGCGCCCGGGCAGCTCGGTGGGCAGGTGCTGGCGCAGCGCCTGCAGCTCGGGGGTGGCGGCCAGCAGGTCGTGGGGCAATTTTTCCAGCAGGGCCTGCACGTCCGCCTGCAGGGCGCCCAGAAAGTCGGCGTCGCTGCCGGCGGCCAGCGCCATCTGCGCCAGCTCGGCCAGGGCGTCGCTGCCCTCGCCCGTGGCCGTGGGCGCGGTGACCGGCGCGCTGCTGTGCAGGCGCACCTTCTCGACCCACAGGCGGTCGGCGTCCAGCGCCACGGCCTGCGCGATCACCTCCTGGCGCAACTGGCTTTCCTGCCCGGCGAGCAGCGCATGGGCGGGCGACTCGCCGGTGAACACCACGCGCACCGCCAGCGGGTGGCGGCTGCTGCTCTCTTCCAGCAGCTGCTCCATGGCCTGGCCGGCCAGGCGCACGGTGCCGCGCAGGTCGGTGGCGGTGCCGATGTCCACGTCCAGGCGGTGCCAGCGCAGCACATCGACCTCGATGCGCTCCACCGCCGTCACCTCGCCGTCGTCGACGCTCACCAGCAGGGCGCCGCGCGCACCGGTCTCGCGGATGTGGCGGCCCTGCAGGTTGCCGGGGTAGGCGATGGTGCAGGCGGGGCTGCGCACGATGCGGTGCTCGTGCACATGGCCCAGCGCCCAGTACGGGTAGCCGCGCGCCTGCAGCTCGGCCACCGAGCAGGGCGCGTAACTGGCGTGCTCGGCGCTGCCTTCCAGCGCGGTGTGCAGCACGCCGATGTTGAACCAGCCGGGCACCGGCGCGGGGTAGCCGGGCAGCAGGTTCTCGGTGGTGGCGGCGTGCTTGAAGCTGCGGCCGTGCAGGGCCACGCGATGCGCCTCCAGACGAAAGGTGGTGGCCTTGCTGGACCCGAACACATGCACGTTGTCGGGCAGCTCCAGGCGGCGCGTCATGTCGCTCTCGGCGTCGTGGTTGCCGTAGAGCAGGTAGACCGGGATGCCGGCCTGGCGCAGGCGGCCCATCTGGCGCACGAAGAACAGGCCGGTGTTGAAGTCTTTCCAGTCGCCGTCGTACACGTCGCCGGCGATCACCATGAAGTCCACCGTCTCGTCGATGGCGCGGGTGACCAGGTGGTGGAAGGCGTCGCGCGTGGCGGTGCGCAGGCGCTGCGCGGGCGCGTCCGGGTAGGCGGCCAGGCCGCGCAAGGGGCTGTCGAGGTGGATGTCTGCCGTGTGGATGAATCGCATCGCGTGCCTTGTGAGCAGCCGCTGCGCCGGGTTCAGCGCGCGCGGGCCGTGGCTGCGATGTTAAGGCGGCGCGGGCGGGCCTTTTCCCGTCCGCCGCCCGGTCAGGGCCTGCGCTCGGCGCTGGACTCGCTGGGCGCGCGGCTCAGTTCGTTGTTCTGCGTGATCAGCACGCCGAGCATGCGCATGAACTCGTCGCGTTCGGGCTCGCTCAGCGGCGCCAGGATCTGCTCCTGCGCGCGCAGCATCACCGGCACCGCGTCCGTCAGCGCCTGCTGCCCGCTCAAGGTGAGGAAGAGCTGGCGCGCGCGGCGGTCGTCGGGCGAGGTGCGGCGCTCCAGCCAGCCGCGGGTCTCCAGGCGGTCCACCACGCCACCGGTGGTGGACGCATCGAGCGCAATGTTGCGCGCCAGCGTGCGCTGGTCGATGCCGGGCTGGTTGGCCAGCGTCTGCAGGGTCGCGTACTGCACCGGGGTGAGGCCGAGGTCGCCGGCTTCCTGCAAGAACACGCCGACCGAGATCTGGTGCAGTCGCCGAATGGCGTGGCCGGGCTGGCGGTCGATGTCGATGGGCGGGAGGGCTTGGTGCTTCATGCGGAGAGTGTGCGGGATAACCCTGATTTGGCACCAAAACATATTAGCATTACACTAATGATAAGCACACTGATGATTAGTGTGCGGTTTAAAATGCCGCCTGCTGGCCTGGCCCTGACCCCCCCTCTTCCGGAGACACCCATGAACCACGATCACGCAACGCTGCCCGTCCTCGTCTCGGGCGGCGGCATCGGCGGCCTGGCCGCCGCACTGGCGCTGGTGCGCCAGGGCTTTCACGTCCAGGTGCTGGAGCAGGCGCCCGAGATTGGCGAGATCGGCGCCGGCATCCAGCTCGGCCCGAACGCCTTCCACGCCTTTGACGCATTGGGCATCGGCGACAAGGCCCGCGGGCGCGCCGTCTACACCGACTTCATGGTGATGCACGACGCCATCGACGAGCAGCGGGTGGGCCGCATCGACACCGGCGAAGCCTTCCGCCAGCGTTTCGGCAACCCCTACGCGGTGATCCACCGCGCCGACATCCACGGTTCGCTGCTCGAAGGCGCGGCGGAAACCGGCCGCGTGGAGTTCTTCACCAACACCCGCATCGAGCAGATCGAGCAGGACGAAGCCGCCAGGACCGTGACCGCCATCGACCAGAACGGCAAGCGCTGGACCGGCCAGGCACTGATCGGCGCCGACGGTGGCAAGTCGGTGGTGCGCGCCCAGTACGTGAACGACCCGCCGCGCGTGACGGGCCATGTGGTCTACCGCGCCGTGGTCGACAAGGCCGACTTCCCCGACGACCTGAAGTGGAACGCCGCCAGCCTGTGGGCCGGCCCGAAGTGCCACCTGGTGCACTACCCGCTGCGGGGCGGCGAGCAGTACAACGTGGTGGTGACCTTCCACAGCCGCCAGCAGGAAACCTGGGGCGTGACCGACGGCAGCAAGGAAGAAGTGGAGAGCTACTTCCAGGGCATCTGCCCCAAAGCCCGCCAGCTGATCGAGCTGCCCAAGACCTGGAAGCGCTGGGCCACGGCCGACCGCGAACCGATCGACACCTGGGTGTTCGGTCGCGTCACCCTCCTGGGCGACGCTGCCCACCCGACCACGCAATACATGGCGCAGGGCGCCTGCATGGCGATGGAAGACGCCGTGACACTGGGCGAGGCCCTGCGCGTGACCCACAAGGACTGGGACGCCGCCCTGGCGCTGTACCAGCAGAACCGCGTGACCCGCACCGCCCGCATCGTGCTGAGCGGCCGCGAAATGGGCCGCCTGTACCACGCGGCCGGCGTGGAGCGCCTGGTGCGCAACAGCCTGTGGAAGGGCCGTTCGCAGGAACGCTTCTACGATGCGATGGAATGGCTGTACGGGTGGAATGTGAACAACTGCCTGCAGCAAGCCTGAACACCAAGGAGACACACCATGAACGATCTCGGACGACTCGAAGACCTGCCGCAGGACTACCGCGACGACCTGAAGAACCTGAACCTGGTGCCGCTGTGGCCCAGCCTGCGCGCCGTGCTGCCGCCCGGTACGCCCACGCGCGCCACGCAGGCCATCCACTGGCCCTACGCCACGCTCAAGCCGTTGCTGCTCAAGGCCGGCGAGCTGACCCCGATCGAGAAAGCCGAGCGACGCGTGCTGGTGCTGGCCAACCCCGGCCACGGCCTGGAAAACATGAAAGCCAGCCCGGCCATGTACCTGGGCATGCAGCTGCTGCTGCCCGGCGAGTGGGCGCCCAGCCACCGCCACACGCCGAACGCGGTGCGCATGATCGTCGAGGGCGAAGGCGCCTACACCACGGTGGACGGCGAGAAGTGCCCCATGAGCCGCGGCGACCTGATCCTCACCCCCACCGGCCTGTGGCACGAGCACGGCCACGACGGCACCGACCCGGTGGTGTGGCTCGACGTGCTCGACCTGCCGCTGGTCTATTACATGGAGGCCAGTTACCACATCAACGGCGAGCGCCAGACCGTGAAACAGGGCAGCGGCGACCGCGCCTGGACCCGCGCCGGCGTGGTGCCCACGCAGGTATTCAGCCGCAGCGACAAGCGCTACCCCATGCTGCGCTACCCCTGGGTCGACACGCGCGCCGCGCTGGTGAACATGGCCGAGAACGAGCCGGCGCTGGAATGCGTGCAGGTGACCTACGTGAACCCCGAAACCGGCACCGACGCGGAAAACATCCTGGGCTTCTACGCGCTCATGCTCAAGCCCGGCCAGACGCTCACGCTGCCCGCGCGCTCACCGGCGCAGGTGTTCCACCTGATCGAAGGCGGCGTGGACGTGTCCACCTGCGGCAAACGCTTCGAGCTGGTCGAGGCCGACACCTGCTGCGCACCGGGCTACGAGCCGGTGACGCTGACGAACCGCTCGGCCGACCAGGCGGCGTTCGTGTTCATCGCCGACGAATCGCCGCTGCACCGCAAGCTCGGCGTTTATGAGGTTCTCTGATGTTCGTTGACCCGCGCTGTTTTCATGCGTAACGAAAGGCGGGGAGCCCCCACCCTCCCACCCTCCCCCAGAGGGGGAGGGAGCCAAAACCGCGTGCCCGCGTGCTGACCCGTTCCCCGGTCTTGCTCCTTCCCCCTCTGGGGGAAGGCGGGGATGGGGGCAGGCGCGGCCCAGCACATCCAGCCCATGCCCACTTTTCTGAATCCACTGTTTGAATCCACCATGACCCCATACCTCTTCACCCCGCCCGCCACCCCTTCCCTGCCCATCCGCGGCAAGACCGAGCGTTTCCCCATCAACCGCATCTTCTGCGTCGGCCGCAACTACCACGCGCACGCGGTGGAGATGGGCCGCCCGGTCGACAAGAGCGTCGAGCAAGCCTTCTACTTCACCAAGTCGCCCCAGACCCTGGTGGAGAGCGGCGCCACCGTGGCCTACCCGCCGCGCACCAGCAACTACCACTTTGAAATGGAACTGGTGCTGGCGATCGGCAAGCCGGGTTTCCGCGTGAGCGAAGACCAGGCACACGAACTGGTGTACGGCTACGCGGCCGGGCTGGACATGACGCGGCGCGACCTGCAGCTGGTGGCGCGCGACAAGGGCCGTCCGTGGGACACGGGCAAGGACATCGAGGAAGGCTCGGTCTGTTCCGAGATCGTCCCGATGGAGGGCGTGGTGGTCGAGAGCGGCGCGATTGCGCTGGAAGTCAACGGCCAGACCAAGCAGTCGTCCGACGTGAACAAGCTGATCTGGAACATCCGCGAAATCATCGCCGACCTGTCCACCTACTACCACCTGCAGCCCGGCGACATCATCTACACCGGCACGCCCGAAGGCGTGGGTGCCGTGGTGACGGGCGACCAGATCACCGGCCGCGTCGAAGGCATTGCCGAGATCGCACTGACCATCGGCGCCGCCGAATGAGCACGATGAAGCTGCACAACTTCTGGCGCAGCGGCACCTCGCACCGCACGCGCATCGCGCTCAACCTCAAGGGACTGGACGTCGAGTACATCGCCGTTCACCTGGGCAAGGAAGCGCACCTGAGCGAGGCCTTCAAGGCCGTGAACCCGCAGCAGCTGGTGCCCGCCCTCGACACCGGCGAGCAGGTGCTGATCCAGTCGCCCGCCATCATCGAATGGCTGGAAGAGCAGTACCCCACGCCCGCGCTGCTGCCCGCCGACGCGCACGGCCGTGCCCGCGTGCGCGCACTGGCGGCCATCGTGGGCTGCGACATCCACCCCATCAACAACCGCCGCATCCTCGAATACCTGCGCAAGGGCTTCGGTGCTGACGAGGCCGCCATCAACGCCTGGTGCGGTACCTGGATCACGGCCGGCTTCGACGCCTACGAAGCCCTGCTGGCGGCCGACCCACAGCGCGGTGCCTTCAGCGTCGGCGACACGCCCACGCTGGCCGACTGCTACCTGATTCCGCAGGTGGAAAGCGCGCGCCGCTTCCAGGTGGACCTGTCTCGCTGGCCGCTCATCAGCGCCATCGACAAGGCCTGCGCCGAACTCGACGCCTTCCGGCGCGCCGCCCCGGCCGCGCAACCCGACGCGGCCTGACGCCCTTTCAACCGCCTCTTTTTCGACCCGTCCCGGCTTCGGCGCCCAGCGTGCCGGAGCCGCTGCATTGCCTCAGGAGATTCGCATGTCACTGTCCCACACCCTGCGCGGCCTCGCGGCCGCCCTCGCGCTGACCGTCGCCGGCACCGGCGCCAGCGCCCAAACCTTGAAGCTGGGCCACATCACACCGCCCACGCACGTCTGGCACCAGGTGTCGGAAAAGATCGCCACCGACCTGGAGAAGGCCTCCGGCGGCAAGATGAAGGTGGCGGTGAGCCCGCTGCAGAAGCTGGGCAACGAAGCCCAGATGATCAACCTGATGCAGGCCGGCGCGCAGCAGCTGGGCGTGTTCACGGTGGGCGGCCTGTCGAACCGCGAAGAGTCCTTCCTGGCCTGGTCGCTGCCCTACGTGTTCAAGGACGTGGCCCACGCCACCCGCGCCGCCAGCACCCCGGCCGCCAAGGAAATGCTCAAGCGCCTGGACCAGCATGGCCTGGTGGGCCTGGGCTACACCTTCGCCGGCATGCGCCACGTGCTCTCGCTGCAACCGGTGGCCTCGGCCAAGGACCTGGCCAACAAGAAGGTGCGTTCCTTCCCGAGCCCGATCTACAACGACTGGTGGAACGCCAACGGCGCTGCGCCCACGGCCATGCCGCTGTCCGAGGTGGCGCCCTCGCTGACCACCAAGCTGCTCGACGCGGTGGACGTGGACCTGGACGCGCTGGTGGGCCTGAAATTCCACCAGCAAGCCCCGAACCTCACCCTCACCAACCACATGGCCTTCCCGGCCGTGATCGTGGTGTCGAAGAAGTGGCTGGCCAC
>JAGXRS010000399.1 GCA_018335615.1 Hydrogenophaga sp.
CCTGACGGCGGAGCAAAACGGGGTGGTGGGCGGGGGGGTGGGTAGCAAGGTGGACAGCTTGTCCAGTGGGCAACGCACAGTGGTACTGCGAGAAGCAGTTAACCCGCTGAGCCTCATAGAGCAGATGGACCGGGTGTACGTAGTGACGTCCACCATGGGGTTCGAGGCCTTGCTGGCGGGCAAGCCCGTCGTGTGTTTTGGCGTGCCATGGTACGCAGGCTGGGGTGTCACAGACGATCGCTGTACCCAGACAACTGCCTGGGCGCGCCGAACGCGCAAACGCACAGTGGATGAGCTGTTTGCAGCCGCGTACTTCCACTACACGCGTTACCTGAACCCTGTCACGCACGAACGCGGCACTATCTTTGATGTGATTGACTGGCTCATCAACCAAAAGCGCATGGCGCAGGTGACACAGGGGGCGCAGGGGCGCACGCTGGCAGTGGGTTTTAGGCGCTGGAAGGCAGCCAACCTGAAGCCCATGCTGGGGCTGGACGCTTCCCGCGTGAATTTCGTGGCCACAGCCCAGGCGGCGGAGCGGCTGGCACCGGGGCCGACCGATCGGCTGCTGTTCTGGGGCCGCACCCCGCCACCGGGAGTGGCTGAACTGGCCGAGCGAACGCAGGCGAAACTCGTGCGGCTGGAGGATGGGTTTGTGCGTTCGGTAGGCCTTGGGTCCGACCTCATTCGCCCGCATTCGCTCGTGCTGGACAGTTCGGGTCTGTACTTTGATCCTTCCCAACCATCGGACCTTGAGCGGCTGCTGAGCACTCAGGTGTTCAGTGCGGATGATCTGCAGCGCGCCCAGGCGGTGCGTGGCTTCATCGTTCAGCACGGCCTGACCAAATACAACCTAGAGCCGCGCCAGCCGGTGCAGTGGGCCAGCGGCGGAAAGCGGGTGCTGCTTGTACCCGGACAGGTGGAGGACGACGCGTCCATACGCTTTGGCTGCACCGCGGTGAGGACCAATCTCGCTTTGATACAGGCGGCACGAGAGGCACAGCCAGGGGCCTTCATTGTCTACAAGCCGCATCCTGACGTGGCCAGCGGAAACCGCCGGGGCCGGGTTGCGCTGCAGGCAGCGCGCCAGTGGGCAGATCACGTGGAGGTCGACGTGTCGGTCGTCAGATGCATCGACGCGTGCGACGAGGTTCACACCATGACATCACTCACGGGGTTTGATGCACTCTTGCGAGGCAAGCATGTGGTCACGTATGGTCAACCGTTCTATGCCGGCTGGGGCCTCACCCGCGACCGCGCTGGCGAGGACGGCGCAAGCACGCCGGCTTTTGAGCGGCGAACCCGGCACCTGAGCCTGGACGAGCTGGTGGCCGGCACGCTGCTGCATTACCCACTGTACTGGGACTGGAAGTTAAACGGTTTTACCACCTGCGAAGCAGTGCTTAACACCCTTCTCGCTGAGCGCACTACGCTGGAAACAGGCAAGGGCTTAGAAAGCCTACGCACCGGCTGGCTACGACGGCAGGTCCGCAAGCTGCGTGTGCTCTGGCGAGCAGGAACTCAAAATTTGTAATAAAAATATTTTAATTTTTATTACTTTTTGGCAAAAAATCACTGCGGGCGCTGCTTCTTAACAACAAAACATTGGTATTTATCCACGTCCGAGGCCACTGGTCGGACCTGTTCAGGTCTACGACTGACCTGCCGAGATATTATTGCACTTCAATATGTAATTTTTATGACACTGTGATTCCGTTCGGCATTCATTCCTTCAGAGGCAAACGGGTTCTCCTGTTGCAAGGCCCCATAGGTCCGTTTTTTGCGCGACTAGCAAAGGACTTGACCGCGGCTGGTGCCACCGTTTACAAAGTGAACTTCAACGCGGGCGACGCGCTGTTTTACCCCCTGAATGCCATCAGCTTTAAGCGCCCTACTGACCAGTGGCCAACGTTTTTTGAAGCACTGATCACCCGCCTCAGCATCGACTCGGTGCTCTTCTTTGGCGACTGTCGCGAGGTGCACGCGCAGGCCAAGGCAATTGCCTCTAAGCACGGGCTGGACATTGGCGTGTTTGAGGAAGGTTACTTACGGCCGCGGCATATCACGCTGGAACGCTCCGGGGTCAACGGTTACTCGGCCATGCCCCGCTCACCCTTGGTCTACCTGAACCAGCCGGAATGGCCGGATGTGCCAGAGCGTGATGTGGGCAACGCCTACTGGCCCATGGTGTGGTGGGGATTTTGCTATTTCGCTGTGGGGGCCTTGGGCAAGCCATGGTTTCCACACAACCGGCATCACCGCAGACTGTCTGTACTGGAAGCCTTGCCATGGGTACGGTCAGTCTGGCGCCACCGCTGGTACCAGTGGAGCGAGCGCGGCTGCTTGGATCGGTTGAATCATGAGAAAACCGGGAAGTATTTCCTTATCCCACTCCAAGTGCACAACGATTCCCAGATTGACAAACATTCGTCTTTCAAAGATGTACCGGCATTCATAGACGAGGTGATGCAGTCTTTCGCCAGAAGTGCGCCACGAGAAACAGCGCTGGTGATCAAGCACCACCCGATGGACCGGGGCTACACCGACTACAGCAAGCACATTGCCCGCCAGGCCCAAGCGCTTGGAATTTCAGACCGCTGCCTGTACCTGCACGACCAGCACCTGCCAACAATGCTGGACCACGCCCGAGGCGTGGTCGTGGTCAACAGCACGGTTGGCCTGCAGGCCTTGCGACACGGCACGCCGACGAAAGCAATGGGCGCTGCGATCTACAACATGCAAGGGCTTTGCTTTCAGGGTTCCCTGGATGAATTCTGGTCTGAAGCTCCAAAGGCTCGTCCCAATGCAGCGTTGCTCCGGCGTTTCGTGCGCTACCTGAAGAATGTGAACCAGATCAATGGCAGTTTCTACCGGGTGATGCCGGGTGGAAATGGAAAAACAGGCTTGATCTGGCCGGCTCGTGAAGTGCTCGTCTCACCGCCTGAAGCCTCCGCTGCACCAAAACCAGCAACACATCCTGTGCAGGCTACCGGGTAGGATCGCAGCTACCCTTAGCTGCACCGGGCGCCCGGCCCTCACCTGACCATGAACATCCTCCTCACCGGCGGTGCCGGCTACATCGGCAGTCACACCGCGATTGCCTTGCATGAAGCGGGATTCAATCCCGTCATTCTTGACAACTTCTCCAACAGCCACCCGGCGGTGCTGGAGCGACTGGAGCGCATCACCGGCAGGGCGATGGTGCTAGAGCGTGGCGATGTGCTGAACACGCCATGGGTGGAAGATGTCCTGCGACGCCACCGCCCGGCGGGCGTGGTGCATTTTGCGGGCGACAAGGCGGTAGGCGAGAGTGTGGCCAAGCCGCTCAAGTACTTTCACAACAACATCGGCGGAGCGGTGAGCCTGTTGCGCGCCATGGACTCGGTGTACCTGGGCGGCAGCGAGGTGGGCATCGGCGCGCCCACGCTGGTGTTTTCCAGCAGCGCCACGGTGTATGGCGACCCGGCCTCGGTACCGATCACCGAGCAGTTTCCGCGCAGCCACACGAATCCGTACGGCCACAGCAAACTGGTGATTGAAGACATGCTGGCGGCTGTGCGCGTGTCGAACCCGGCGTGGCAGGTGGGCGTGCTGCGGTATTTCAACCCGGTGGGCGCGCACCCCAGCGGGCTGATCGGCGAAGACCCGGCGGACATCCCCAACAACCTGATGCCGTATGTGACGCAGGTGGCGGTGGGCCAGCGCACGCACTTGAGCGTGTTCGGCAACGATTACCCGACGCCCGACGGCACCGGGGTGCGCGACTACATCCACGTGCAAGACCTGGCCGCTGGTCATGTGGCCGCCCTGCAGGCGCTGCTGGACAAGCGCGAGAGCTTCACGGTGAACCTGGGCACCGGACACGGCAACAGTGTGTTGGAAGTGGTGCGTGCTTTCGAAGCCGCCAGTGGGCGCCCCGTACCCTACCAGTTCGCCCCACGCCGCCCTGGCGATGTGGCCCAGTGTTACGCAGACCCAACCCTGGCACGGGAGATGCTGGGCTGGGAAGCCAAACGTACGCTGGAAAATATGTGCGCAGATGCCTGGCGCTGGCAGAGCGGCAACCCGAACGGGTATCGCGGGTAAAGGGTCACCGGCTCACCAGGTGTTGGTGGGCACTTTTTTGGGGCTGCGCAGCGGTTCCGTCAGCGCAGCTGCACGCCCGCCGAGCGAGCCGCCACGAACATGCCTTCGCCGATGCTGGCGCCGAAGCGCTTGGCTAGGCGCAGGCCCAGGTTTTCACGCTGGGTGTAATCGACGATGTCGGGGGCCTGGACGATTTCACGGGCCACGTGGTCGAGGTTGGCCAGGCCATCTGCCAGGCCGAGTTCAATGGCTTGCTGGCCGCTCCACACCAGGCCGGTGAAGGTCTCGGCGTCTTCCTTGAGACGGTCGCCGCGCCCGCGCTTGACCACTTCGATGAACTGCGTGTGAATCTGGCCCAGCATGGACTGGATGTAGGCGCGTTGCTCCGGATCTTGTGGGCTGAAAGGGTCGAGCAGGGCCTTGTTTTCGCCAGCGGTCATGAGGCGGCGCTCCACGCCGATCTTCTCCATCAGGCCGGTGAAGCCGAATCCATCCATCAGCACGCCAATGCTGCCGACCAGGCTGGCCTTGTCGACATAGATGGCATCGGTGGCGGCAGCGATGTAGTAGGCCGCCGAGGCGCAGGTTTCTTCCACCACCGCATAGATTTTCTTGTTGTGCAGGGCCTTCAGGCGGGTGATTTCATCGTTGATGATGCCCGCCTGCACAGGGCTGCCACCGGGTGAGTCAATGAGCAGCACCACGGCTTGTGCACCGCGATCTTCAAAGGCGGAAACCAGTGAACCCACGATGTTGGCGGCGCTGGCCTCAGAGCCCGAGGCAATGGCACCCCGAATTTCGATGACGGCGGTGTGGGGCGTGGCAACCGAGGCGCTGGCTCGGCTGGTGCTGTAAAGCATCCAGGCCACCAGGGCGATGATGAGGAGCCAGGTGAGCCGCATGAAGATTTTCCAACGGCGCGCGGCCTGCTGTTCGCGGATCGTGGCGAACACCAGCTTTTCCAGCGTGGCGCGCTCCCAGGCCACGCCCGTGGGCTGCTCGGTGGAGGCGGCACGGGGGGAGGGGCCGGCGGGGTGATCGTTCATGTGGTGTTTCTCAGAATTCAACAGGTTTGAAAAGGTATTGTGACCGCCAGTGCACCACGCCACCCTGCTCCAGCAACTCGATCTTGACCAGCCCGCCGCGGCACGGCCCGCTTGAGCAGGCGCCGGTGTCGGGCTCGTAGGTGGCGCCGTGGGTGGCACAGAGCAGCCAGCGGCCGGTGTCGTCGAAGAAACGGTCGGGTTGCCAGTCCATTTCCATCGCGACGTGGGCGCACCGGTTCAGGTAAGCATGCACTTGGCCGCAGTAGCGGATCGCGAAGGCGCGGCAGGTCTGGCCGGCGTACACCACGTCGAAGGGCACAGCCCGTCCACCGTCCTGCAGATCGTGGCTGCTGCACAACGGAATCAGCACGCCATCCGGCGCCTGCACGGGCGGGGCCGGTGGCAAAGGACGCGAGGCGTCAGGCATGGATGGCCAGCCAGTCGTGCAGTTCGCGCACCGAATGGGCCACGTGCAGCGGTCCGAGGACGTGGAAGGCATCGGGCTCGTGGGCGCCGTAGCTCACGCCCAGGCTGGCGCAGCCGGCGTTGAGCGCCATCTGCAGATCATGCGTGGTGTCGCCGATCATGAGAGTGCGTTCGGGAGGCACACCAAATTCCTGCATCAGCTCGTGCAGCATGAGCGGGTGGGGTTTGCCGGCGGTCTCATCCGCGGTGCGCGAGCCGTCGAACACACCCACCAGCTCCACCGTGCGCAGCACCTCGTCCAGCCCTCTTCGACTCTTGCCGGTGGCCACCGTCAGCAGGTGCTGGCGCGACTTCAACTCGGCCAGCAGGGGCAGTACGCCCTCGAACAGGCTGATGTCGTGCTGGGAAGCGATGTAGTGGTGGCGGTAGCGCTCGCCCAGCAGCGGGTACTGCTCGGGCTGTACATCGGGGGCGGCGTGGGCAAGGGCCTGCATGAGTCCCATGCCGATGACGTAACTGGCGGCCTCCCGGCTGGGCATGGCCCCGCCGACATCGACCACGGCCGACTGGATGCAGCGGGTGATAAGGGCGGTGGAATCGAACAGGGTGCCGTCCCAATCGAAGGCAATGAGGTCGAACTGACGCGGTCGCATGGGGCTCCTGACTGAGTGAAGAGCCATTATCGCGGGGGTGCAAAAGCCGGGCGCACGCAGGGCTGGGTTCGCGCCGCGCCTCCGCCCACCGTGGGTTGTCGGGAGATTTGACACTCCCCTCCGTATCGGGCGGGATGTGAGCGTGAAGTGCTTGATAAACAAGCATTTTTCTCCCCCGGCACGCCCCATGCCTCGTCCCTGCGGACGGGGCCATTCCGGCTTCACGTCTCCCCCACGAACCTTTTAAGGAGAATCACATGACAATTTCACTGACTGCGAAAATCGGCGGTGCCGCCCTGGCACTCGGCATGTCTTTGGGTGCCGCTGCCGTACCCGTGTCGACGGTCGGCAACGTGGACACGCTGCTGGGCTCGGCTCTGCTGGATGAGAGTTCGCTGGCCACCGAAAACGCGTTTGTACAGAGCATCCTGGGCAACAGCTACACGCTCACCGGCAAGTACGACTCGATCAGCGCGAGCGACTGGGAAATGGTGGACGGTGTCGAGGGCGGCTATGCCGTGCAATTCAGTGCTCTGAGCTGCGACGAAGGCACCTGCAGCACAGCACCCGCCTATTACCTGATCAAGCTGGGCACTGGCGGATCGCCGGACGACACGGCCGACACCTACCTGTTCCAGAACCTGTCCGCCTTTGAGTGGGCCTATGTGCAGCTGCAGCAGTTCACCGGTGTGACCAACATGAACATCGGCCGCGTGAGCCACATCGCCGTGGGCAATGGCGGTGGAGGCGACGTGCCCGAGCCCGCCTCGCTCGCGCTGCTGGGCCTGGGTCTGCTGGGCCTGGGCGCTGCCCGCCGCATTCGCCCAGCCGGCAAAGCCTGATCGCCCCGGCACCGACCGGCATGGCCTTGTAAAGGCCGTGCGGTCCAGCCACCTTTCGAGGTGGCTTTTTTTCGGTCATTTCCGCGCAGGGGTGAGACACACGGAGAAAGTGTCGGACAACTTGACAGCGAACCTTTGGCGGACAACGAATCTGCTGTTGAGTTACTTGATTTGAAACGCTTTTTTCAAGTTGGCACGGCAGATGCTTTAGGAAGAGCAAGCGCTCGTCAGTTCTTCAACCCCCACCCCCCGGAGTCAACCCATGAAATTCAGTCCCTTGTTCGCCGCCACCCTGGTCACCGCCGCGCTGAGCGTTGGGGGCGCCGCCAACGCCGCCATCGTCGTCACGCCAGGCAACAACGGTGGGGGTAGCGTTGATAACGTGTTGCTCGGCGGTTGCACGGGCACATCGCTTGTGCCTCCGAACACGCTGCAGGGATGTTTGAACGATGACAAGACCCAACTGGTGAATTTCACCAGCAATGAGGCACTCACGGCTGTTGCCAACGGCCAAGCCCGCATCATGGCCATGGACGAGGGCTTCCAGTCGCTGACCATCAGCCTCGCGGCGTTGAACGCCACTTTCTCCACGCTGGTGCTGAACATCAACGCGGCCACCAACGGCACGGTGCGTTTCTTCGGCATGCCTGGGGATGCGAGCAACGAGTTTGCCCTCAGCGACAATGGCAACAACTGGTTCACCATCACGGGCGAAGATTTCCGCTCGGTGCGATTTGAAGCAACAGGCGCCCTGAACATCGTGACCGACGTGCGCCAGGTCCGCTTGAATGGCATCAAAACCAACGACGTGCCAGAACCCGCCTCCCTGGCGCTGCTGGGCCTGGGACTGATGGGCATCGGGGCGGCCCGCCGTCTGCGCAAAGCCGACAAGGCCTGATCGGCCCATTCCCGTCAGCACCCCACATGGGGTGCATTTTTGAAAGCCACCGCATGCAACCCACGCGGCGGCTTTCCCGTTTTTGGGGACAGGTGACGGGGGCCGCGTAGCGTCGGCGTATCAGGCCAGCGCCGCCGCGTGGTGGTGCAGATGATCGGCCACGAAGGTGGCGATGAAGTAATAGCCATGGTCGTAGCCGGCGTGGCGACGCAAGGTGAGCGGCTGGCCTGCCTGGGCGCAGGCCGCTTCGAACGCTTCCGGGTGCAGTTGCTCTTCCAGGAATTTGTCGGCCAGGCCCTGGTCCACCAGAATGCCGCCGGGATACGGCGCCCGGGTCTGCTGCGCCATCAGGGCGCTGGCATCGTGCGCGGCCCAACTGGATTCGTCCTGGCCCAGGTAACCCATGAACGCTTTTCGGCCCCAGGGGCATTGCGTGGGCGCGCAGATGGGCGCAAAAGCCGACACGCTGCGAAAACGGCCGGGGTGGCGCAACGCAAGCGTGAGCGCGCCGTGTCCGCCCATCGAGTGGCCGAACAGGCCCCATCGTTCACCGTCCAGCCTGAAAGCGGCCGCGGCTTGTGGCA
This sequence comes from Hydrogenophaga sp., assembly GCA_018335615.1. GTDB lineage: Bacteria > Pseudomonadota > Gammaproteobacteria > Burkholderiales > Burkholderiaceae_C > Hydrogenophaga. The sequence continues at coordinate 8,536 of JAGXRS010000399.1, forward strand.
GCAACTCGTGCAAGAGGTAGCTCTCCATGCGCCAGTGGCCGGCCCAGGGAGCGTGGGTGGCGTCCAGGTAGAAGCCGGCGCCCACGCCAAAGTCCCAATGGTGGTCTTCACTGTCCACGCCCGCACCGCGCGGGCTGGTGTCGGGCGTGAGCAATGCCAGGCCTTGTTCGGCCGCCACGCGCTGCGCCCCGCCCTTGATGGAAAAGGTTTCTTCGGTACAGGTCAGGCCAGCCAGGAAAGTGAGCAGCGGCACCGACTCGCCCGCCAGCGCCTGCGGCGGCAGGTACAGGCCGAAGCGCATGGGCAAACCGATTTCGCGCGAGGCGTGTTTGTAGAAGCGCTGCACGCCGCCAAAGCAGGCGTGCTCGCTGAGCAGTTCAAGGCGGTCAAAAGTGGACGTCATGGTCACGGACAACTCCTCATCAGGCAAACAAACAGCCAGCCGGCGACCCGGCTGCTCCCGGCATGGGGGCACCCATTCAGCGCAGGTGATCCAGCGGCGCCGTGTCCTCGCCATCCACCTTGAGCCCCTTGGGCAGCGGGAATTTGATGGACTCGGTGAGGCCTTCCATGCGCCGCACGGAGATGGCGCCCAAGGCCTTGATGCGCTCGATCACCTGGCGCACCAGAATTTCCGGCGCCGAGGCGCCAGCGGTCAAACCCACGCGGGACTTGCCCTCGAACCACTCGGCCCGGAGTTCGTCGGCGCTGTCGACCATGAAACTGTCGGTACCCAGCTTCAGGGCCACCTCGCGCAGGCGGTTGCTGTTGGAACTGGTGGGGCTGCCCACCACGATCACGATGTCGACCTGCGGGCTCAGCAGCTTCACGGCGTCCTGCCGGTTCTGCGTGGCGTAGCAGATGTCCTGCTGTTTGGGCTCGCGCACGGTCGGAAAACGGTCCTTGACCGCCTGCAGAATGGCCGCAGCATCGTCCACCGACAGCGTGGTCTGCGTCACGACTGCCAGCTTGTCGGTCTGGGCGGGCACCACGCGAGCGACGTCATCGGCGTCTTCCACCAAATGGATGCCGCTGTCGAGCTGGCCCATGGTGCCCTCCACCTCGGGGTGGCCCTTGTGCCCGATCATGATGAACTCATAACCCTCGCGGTGCAGCTTGGCCACCTCCACATGCACCTTGGTCACCAGCGGGCAGGTGGCGTCGAAAATCTGGAAACCCCGCGCCTGCGCCTCCTGCTGTACCGCCTTGCTCACGCCGTGCGCTGAGAACACCAGCGTGGCGCCGGGCGGCACGTCGGACAGTTCTTCGATGAAGATGGCGCCCTTTTCTTTCAGGTCGTTCACCACGTAGGTGTTGTGCACGATCTCGTGGCGCACGTAGATCGGGCGGCCAAACTTGGTGAGCGCACGCTCCACGATCTCGATGGCGCGGTCCACCCCCGCGCAGAAGCCGCGCGGCTCTGCCAGCAGAATCTCGTTCATTCCAGCACCCCGATCAGCTGCACCTCGAAGCGCACCGGCTGGCCGGCCAGCGGGTGGTTGAAGTCGAACAGCACGGCGCCGTCTTCCCGCACCTCCACCGCCGAGCCGGCGTAGTTGCCCAGGCCATCGGGCGTGGGGAACTGGACCACGTCGCCGGCCGCGTATTGCTCGTGCGGGTCGCCGAGTTCGTTGAGCAGCTTGCGCGCCACCCACTGCACCATCTCGGGCTGGCGCTCGCCGAAAGCTTCGCCCGCGGCCAAATCGATCACGGTGCGCGTGCCCTCCTCCAGGCCGATGAGGCGCTGTTCGATGGCGGGCGACAACTCGCCCGCGCCCAGGCTCAGCGTGGCGGGCTGGCCGTCAAAGGTGTCGATGATGACCTGCCCCTGCGGACCCGACATGCGGTAGTGCAGGGTGAGGAAGGAGCCTTCTTGAACGAGGGGCATGGGGAACCAGTGTGATGGATTCGAGGAATCGGCGTGTGCTGTGACAGGGTGTGGCCCATCCGACACGGCGACGAACAGACCCTATTGTAAAAAGGGGGCTGAACCAGGGAGAGAGAACAATGGAAAGCCTTCTGACCACCGGGCTGAAGGGCATGCCCGCCGACGCGCGCCCGCGCGAAAAGCTGCTGGCCCGCGGCGCCGGCGCGCTCAGCGACGCCGAACTGCTGGCCTTGCTGCTGCGCACCGGCATTCGCGGCAAGCATGTGGTGCAGCTGGCGCAGGAACTGCTCGACCGCTTCGGCGGCATCGGCGGCCTGCTGCACACCGGGGCCGACGCGCTCAAGCTCATCAAGGGACTGGGACCGGCCAAACGCTCCGAGGTGGTGGCGGTGCTGGAACTGGCGCGGCGCGCCCTGGCGCAGGAGCTGCGGCTCAAGCCCCTGTTCGACAGCCCGAAGGCGGTGCGCGAGTACCTGCAGCTGCAGCTGGGCGCCCGGGCGCACGAGGTGTTTGCGGTGCTGTTCCTGGACAGCCAGAACCGCCTGATCGAAATGGAAGAGCTGTTTCGCGGCACGCTCACGCAGACCAGCGTCTACCCGCGCGAGGTGGTGCTGCGGGCGCTGCACCACCATGCCGCCGCCGTGGTGCTGGCGCACAACCACCCCAGCGGCACGGCCCAGCCATCGCGTGCCGACGAGGCGCTCACCAGCACCTTGAAAGCGGCGCTGGCGCTGGTGGACGTGCGCGTGCTCGACCATTTCATCGTCACCCGCGAACAGGCCGCCTCCATGGCGGAAATGGGCCTGGTCTGAGCAGCGAGGCCGAATAGCGCCTCCGCAGGTCCCGGTTCAACGCGGCGCTGAGCAGGAAAAACGGGGGTGGTCCACAATCCCCGCCATGAAAGTGCATGCCCTGGCCGACCTTCGCACGCTCCAGCGCGTGATGGCCGAGCGCGCCGCGGTGGAGGCCGCCCGGCGCGAGGCCGAGCGGCAGGCCGCGCTGCAGCGCGAGC
>JAGXRS010000400.1 GCA_018335615.1 Hydrogenophaga sp.
CGATGATCCGCATTGATGCACTGTGGCTTGCCACCGAGCCGCTGGACATGCGAGCTGGCACCGAGACGGCGCTGGCCCGTGTAGTGGCTGTCTTTGGCGCAGCGCGCCCACACCACGCTTATATGTTCGCCAATCGACGGGCCAACCGCATGAAAGCGCTGGTGCACGACGGCATTGGTGTCTGGCTGGTATGCGTCCGGGCAAGTCATCTTGACTGTGAGCCGGGGGCTGAGTCGAGGCTGAAGGCGGGGTAAGTAAAATGACGCGGTGCAACATGTCCTCGCAGCCTCTCTCAAGCACCCGGTGTTCTACCCGGGCTGGGGCCTGCCACGGGGATTCTTCTGCTCGGTGACTCCACCGTAGTTCCCCTGGGCCGCCACGCGCCCTACTTGCTTCGCCTGACCAGCATCAGTTGGTCACACCCCTCTTGCAGCGCTTTCTGCCTTCGCCTCACCGCGAGGGCCATCTCTCCATGTCACTTCAAACGCTACGCCAGGACTGGCTGTCCAACGTGCGCAACGACCTCCTCGCGGGTCTGGTCGTCGCCCTCGCCCTCATCCCGGAGGCGATTGCCTTCTCGATCATTGCCGGGGTGGACCCCAAGGTGGGCCTGTACGCCTCCTTCTCCATCGCCACCATCATTGCCTTCACCGGAGGCCGACCTGGAATGATTTCCGCCGCCACGGGTGCCATGGCGCTCCTGATGGTGTCGCTGGTGAAAGACCATGGCCTGGAGTACCTGCTGGCCGCCACGGTGCTCACCGGGGTCCTTCAGGTCATTGCTGGGTGGGTCCGTCTGGGTGCATTGATGCGGTTCGTGTCGAGGTCGGTGGTCACGGGTTTCGTGAACGCCCTCGCCATCCTCATCTTCCTCGCCCAACTGCCCGAACTCACGAACGTGACGTGGCACGTCTACGCCATGACGGCAGCGGGTCTCGGCATCATCTACGGCTTTCCCTACATCACCAAGGCGGTGCCGTCGCCACTGGTGACCATCGTGGTGCTGACAGGTATCGCCATCGCGCTGGACCTCGACATCCGCACCGTGGGCGACATGGGCGACCTCCCCGACAGCCTGCCGATGTTCCTCATCCCGAACATCCCGCTGACCTGGGAGACGCTTGCCATCATCTTCCCGTACTCGCTCACCCTCATGGTGGTGGGCCTGCTGGAATCGCTGATGACGGCGACCATCGTGGACGACCTCACGGACACCAAGAGCGACAAGAACCGCGAGTGCGTGGGCCAGGGCGTTGCCAACATCGCCACGGGCTTCATCGGCGGTATGGCGGGCTGCGCCATGATTGGTCAGTCCATCATCAACATCAAGTCCGGGGGACGTGGTCGGCTGTCTAGCTTGGCGGCTGGCGCGTTCCTCCTGCTGATGGTCGTGTTCCTGGGTGACTGGGTGGCGAAGATACCCATGGCCGCCCTGGTGGCCGTGATGATCATGGTCTCCATCGGTACCTTTAACTGGGGTTCCATCAAGAACCTGCGCGAGCACCCCAAGAGTTCCAGCGTGGTGATGATTGCCACCGTGGCCGTGACCGTGGCGACCCACGATCTCGCCATGGGAGTGCTGACTGGCGTGCTGCTCTCCGGGTTCTTCTTCGCCCACAAGGTCGGGCAGATTCTGCGGGTGAAGTCGCAGAGCGAGGACGAAGGGCGCACCCGCACCTATCAGGTCATCGGGCAGGTGTTCTTTGCCAGCGCCGACCGCTTCGCCAACGCCTTCGACTACAAGGAAGTCATCGACAAGGTTCGCATCGACGTGAGTCGTGCCCACTTCTGGGACATCACCGCCGTGAGCGCCCTTGACAAGGCGGTTATCAAGTTCCGCCGCGAGGGAGCGGAGGTCGAGGTCATCGGCCTGAACGAGGCCAGCGCAACCATGGTGGACCGCTTCGGCATCCACGACAAGGATGGCGCGGACGACATGCTCATGGGCCACTGAAGGAGAACACCGATGAACGAAGACAAGAAAGTAATGGCCTGCGTGGACCAATCGAAGTACGCCGAGAGCGTGGCGGACTACGCCACCTGGGCGGCCCGGCGGATGCAGGCCCCGATGGAACTCCTTCATGTCATCGACCGGCACCCCCGACTGGAGGCCGTGCAGGACCACAGCGGGGCCATCGGCCTGGATGCCCAAGAGAACCTGCTCAAGCGGCTGAGTGACGAAGACGAGACAAGGACTCGCGCTGCCCGGGAGGTGGGTCGGGTGTTCCTCAACGGCCTGCGTGAACGGGCCATGGCATCGGGGGCGTTCGTGGTTGACGTGCGGCAACGCCATGGCGAGTTGGACACCACGCTCCCAGAACTTCAGGGCGGTGTCCGCCTGTTCGTGCTGGGCCGTCGCGGCGCATCTGCGCAGGCCACCCAACGAGACCTGGGCCGCAACCTGGAGTGGGTGGTCCGCTCGGTGAACAAGCCCGTGCTGGCGGTGCCGGATGAGTTCCGCGAACCAAGCCGCGTCCTGTACGCGTTCGATGGCTCCAGCGTGACCCGCCAGGGCATCCAGATGGTTGCCGGGAGTCCGCTGCTCAGGGGGCTGCCCATCCACCTGCTGATGGCCGGGAAGCCGAAAGTCCAAGGGCCAAAGCAAATCGAGGAGGCGCGCACCGTGCTGGAGGCGGCGGGCTTCCAGGTCTCGATGGAGATCCACCTCGGAGACCCAGAGACCCTGATTGCCCAAGCGATGAAGTCTCGGAAGTGCGACCTCCTAGTCATGGGTGCTTACAGCCATTCGCCATGGCGCAGCCTGTTCGTGGGCAGCAAGACAACTGACTTGTTGCGCTCGGCTGCGGTCCCCACGTTGCTGCTGAGGTGATCAACTGAATAGCCGGAGAGAGATCCAGGGCCTGAAGCGCATAAGTCCGATCATCTGTCGCTGAAAGCGAATTTACCCAACCGAACAGTCGCATTGCCGAACTGCTCCCGCACCATTGACGCCCGGTGACGCTGGTTGCGTGAAGCCTGTTCAGCTCTCGGCTACGAAGTCGCAGATTGGCCCTGAGCTGCCAACTCCGCTTGCACGGAAGTCAGTCTGCTCAACTCGCTAAGCACGGCGAAGTCCAAGACACCATAACGCTGCCAGCGAAGCCCATCCTAAAAAAAGGCGGTACACGCCATGATCGAAATGCATCAAGCGCTCAAAGCTTAAGACCATCGCGCTCAGCGATCAGCGATCAGTGGCGAGGGGTCGGCCAATGAGGATGGTGGTCGTCAATCACAAAAGCGTGGGCATGCCGCACGCGATGACTGACCTCAGCAGCGCCCGGGGCATGGGTGTGCCCAGCGGGCAAGTCCGCGTGATCATGCTCAATCACTTCGGGGTCTTGCGCCGGCCAAACCCGGGAAGCCAACCATGCAGCCAGAGCACCAGCTCCACCCAAGACCGCAAAGCTCGCTGGCATGCCGAAGTGCGCGCCAAGCCAACCGGACAGTGGGTAAAACAACAACCAGCAGGCATGGGACAGCGCGAACTGCGCGGCAAACAACGCAGGCCGATCCTCAGGGTGGGCGGAGCGTCGCAACAGGCGCCCTGAGGGTGTCTGCGCAGTGGAATAGCCCAGACCGAGAACAAACCACAACGCCATCAACGAGTTGTCTCCAACCACGAAGGTTCCAGCGAACAAGCCCACGACCATCACCCCGATGCCACCGAGCATGGCCGTGCGATCGGTAAGCTTCTCCAACAGACGTGGCAAGGCCAGTGCAGCCACCATGGAGCCGGCGCCGAAACTGGCGAGTGCCAAAGCAACCGCGCTCTGTGTCAAACCCAACCCCGCCTGCACGATGACCACGGTGTTGACAAACACCATGGAACCCGCCGCAGCCACACCCGCACTGACGGCCAGCAAGCCGCGCAAGCGGGGCGTGGCCAGGTAGATCCGCAGCCCGCGCGTGGTTCGGTCGTAGATGCCACGGCGCGGAGACACCGGATGCGCCGGCAGGACCACCGACACCACGAGCGTGGCCGAAACCAGGAAGCCCACCACCGTGCCGGCGAACAGATCGTGGAAGCCGATGACGGTGAGCAAGGCCGCAGCCAACATCGGGCTGACCAAACTCTCCATGTCATAGGTCAGACGCGAGAGAGACAGGGCATTGGTGTAGTCCTTCTCATTCGGCAGCACATCAGGGATGGTGGCCTGGAAGGTGGGCGTGAACGCGGCCGACGCCGCCTGCAGCACGAAGATCAGCACGTACACCTCCCAGATCCGGGAGACGAACGGCAGCAGCAGCGCCACGGCCGCACGAACCAGGTCCAAGGCGACCAGCATCGTCCGCCGCGGCAGGCGATCGGCAAACGCCGCCGCCACTGGCGCCACGCCCACGTACGCGATCATCTTGATGGCCAAGGCGGTGCCCAGCACCATACCCGCGTTATCGCCGGCCAAGTCGAAGGCCAGGAGGCCCAGCGCCACCGTGGCCAGCCCGGTCCCGATCAGGGCAATCACCTGCGCGGCGAAGAGGTGGCGGTAGGTGCGGTTGGAGAGGATGTCCAGCATGTCTGTTGTTCTCGTTGTCCATGCGCTCGGGGCAATGGACGCCACTGGCTCACAGGTAGCGCGTGATTTCTCTGAACTCGTCCAGTGAATGGCGGTGCCCCGATTTCAGGGGCCCCACCAGGTCTTCGAGACAGTGATCCAGGTGGTCCTGGATCAAGGTCTTCTTGGCTTGCTGAATCGCCTTCTCAACCGCCTGCAACTGCTGCGCGACATCGAGGCAGTCGCGCCCCTGAACGATCATGTCGATGGTGCTGCTCAGGTGTCCACTGGCCCGGCGAAGGCGTTTGATGATGGCCGGATGGGTGGTATGTGTGTGCGGTTGTGTCATGGCTGATCGTATCCCCTCGGGGAGGTTACTATAGCTCCCTTGCCATCAACGATCACCGCAGTGTCCATGTCCTCAAGCCTCACCAGCTCCACGCGCTCCGACCGGGCAGCGCTGGGCATTCGGTGGCTGGTTCTGATGGTGTTCCTGTTGGGTACCGTCATCTCGTCGGTGGGGAACATGAACTCCCACGGCATTGCGGCCATTGCATCAGTGGGTCACGCCGATTCAGCAGGCTCGGACACGGAGCACGACCGAGCACACGGCCATGCTCACGAAGGTGGCAGCAGCAAGTGGGTTATAGGCAGTCATGGCGCCGGCGCCGACCATCCCCACCACGGCGCAGACCACTCCCACGACAAGGCCCACTCCCTGCCCATCACGTGGGATGTGGCGGCTCCGCAGTTGCCCGTGTGGACAGGGCACGCACGGCTTTGGATTGAAATGGTCGAGCCATCGCGGCTTGAACGCCCACCCATGGGCTGAGGCGTCTCACCTCGCCTTCGCGCTGCGTCTCGCAGTGCTTTCCTTTCTTTCAGACCATCGGAGTCTTCATGCACAGCCATGTCTACGATAGGCTGCCGCGTTCGCCATGGGCGATCGGGCACCCCCGTCTCATCTTGCTCTTTGCCTTCTTCATATGCCTTCTCCTCGGCACGGCGGAGGCCTTCGCCCACGCCGTCACCGAGGGTGACAAGGGCTACATCCAGGAAATCTCGGGCGTTAACCTGCTGCCCTTTGTGTACCTGGGCGCCAAACACATGATGACGGGCTACGACCACATCCTGTTTTTGTTCGGCGTGATCTTCTTCCTCTACCGCATCAAGCACATCGGCATCTATGTGAGTTTGTTTGCGCTGGGTCACTCCACCACCATGATCCTGGGCGTCTATTTCAACGTCGGGATCAACAGCTACCTGATCGACGCGATCATCGGTTTGTCCGTTGTCTACAAGGCGTTGGACAACATCGGCGCCTTCCAACGCTGGCTGGGGTTCCAGCCCAACACCAAGGTGGCCACGCTGGTGTTCGGCTTGTTCCACGGCTTTGGTCTGGCCACCAAGATCATCGAGTACGAGATTTCGCCCGATGGACTGGTACCCAACCTGCTGGCCTTCAACGTCGGTGTGGAAATCGGCCAACTGCTAGCGCTGGCGGTCATCCTGATTGGCATGAGTTACTGGCGCCGCACGCCCAGTTTTGTCCGCAACGCCTACACAGTCAACGTCGCCATGATGAGCGCGGGCTTCATTCTGGTGGGCATGCAGCTCACCGGCTACTTCGTGTCGTGAACACCCAAGGAACCTTCAACATGTACAACAGCGATTCCCCCACCCGCGCCGAGCTGCCTTCTTCCAAACAGCTCCTGCGTTCCACCATCCTCGCCGCCGTGTCCGCCGTGGTCCTTCTCGTGGCCGTCGTGCTGCCGGCCGAATACGGCGTTGATCCCACCGGCATTGGTCGTGTCCTGCGCATGACGGAGATGGGCGAGATCAAGCAGCAGCTGGCGGCAGAAGCTGCGGCCGATGCTGCTGCTGCTCCTGCAGCTCCCGCGCAGGCAGACGGCGCTGTTGGCATGGCCACGGCCAACGCTGCTCAGCCTTCGACTCCAGCACCCGCGCCAGCGCCAGTTGCCGTCGCCGCCCCCAAAATTGAGTGGCGCGATGAGATGCCCGTCACCTTGGCGCCCGGCGAGGGTACGGAGATCAAGCTGAAGATGGCCCAAGGCGCCAAAGTGCAGTATTCGTGGGTTGTCGAGGGTGGAAAGGTCAACTTCGACACCCATGGCGATGCGCCCGGCAAGTCAATCAGCTACGAGAAGGGCCGTGGCATTGCGGCCGATGAAGGTGTGCTGGAAGCCGCGTTCACCGGAAACCATGGCTGGTACTGGCGCAACCGCGGCAATGCCAACGTGAAGGTGATCCTGCGCACGCGCGGTGACTACACCGACATCAAACAAATGAAGTGATGGCTGGGCGCTGCGTCTTTCGCCGTGGCGCCAGCCAAACGCACAACGTCCACAAACCTCTTCGATTTATCACACCATGAAAACTTTCAAATCCCTCGTCCGTGCATTCCTGATCGTCGCTTTCCTGGGCTCACTCGCTGGCTACGACAGGTTCGCCTCACACGGCAAGGATGGCGGCCACGGTGATAGTCACGAGTGATCAGCTTTATAAGGCCGGCGACGCAAGATGGGATGGCTGGACGCTTACAAAGACAGGGCAGTTGTCCCCTGCTCAGGTGCTGGAATCAGCTAACGATGAAGCACTATCCATTAAGGTCGTGATGAGTGGACATCGCACCTTGCCTCTGGATGCGTTACACAGGCCGATCAGCTCTTCCAGCGCACGTTCGATCCGGCTCAGATCGACCAGCCTGGCTCTCACGTCCGCGAGCTTGGCCTGTGCTTTGGTTCGGGCTTGGGCGCAACTGGCGCCATCGTCGAGCTGTAGCAGATCGGCAATGTCATCCAGGCTGAATCCCAGGCGCTGCGCCGACTTGATGAAATGCAGTCGAGATCGGTCCGCCTCCGCGTAGCGCCGAATCCCACCAGATGGGCGTAACGGTTCGGGCATTAAACCCTTGCGCTGGTAGAAGCGGATGGTTTCGACATTGACATCAGCGCTCCTCGCCAATCCGCCAATGGTCATGCCGAGTCTGGAAGGTGTGTGGGTATCGTGCATAGTGCTTGACTCCGTACTTAGGTACGGCGCTAAGGTTAGTCGATGACAACGCACACCACCAACTCAGACCCACCCACCCCAACCACGGCCACTTCAACCAGCACTGCAGAGCATGGTGGAAAGGCCCTCCTGGCCGGTGGTCTGGCTGCCCTTCTTGCATCGGCCTGTTGCTTGGGTCCTCTGGCATTGATCATGTTGGGCATCTCGGGGGCCTGGATCAGCCATTTGACTGCTTTGGAGCCTTATCAACCGATATTCATGGGCGCGTCACTGGCGGCGCTGCTGTTCGCGGCTAGACGCATCTGGTGGCCAGCGGCTGTCTGTGCGCCTGGGCAGGTGTGCACGATTCCCTACGTCAACCGTGCGTACAAAGTTTTTTTCTGTGTTGTAGTGCTGTGGCTCGCAACTGCATTGGCATTCCCGCTGATTGCCCACTGGTTTTATTGATGAAAGGCATGACTGTGAAACGCATCCTGATTACTCTCGGCATTGTGCTCAGCCCGCTTACATGGGCGGCACAGCAAACTGCCACACTCTCCGTCCCGGGTATGTCCTGCGCCACGTGCCCGATCACCGTAAAGAAGGCGCTGACGAAACTCAGCGGTGTGGTCGACGTGAAGTCCAACCTGGACAAGCGGGAAACTACCGTGGTATTCGACGACACCCAAGTTTCACTGGACGCCCTGACCCAGGCAACGAAGGACGCCGGCTTCCCCTCAATTGTCACGGGAGGGAAGCCTTGACCGATGTGCTCTTGACGTCTGTGTTGAGTTGTCCGCAATGCGGGCACGCCAGAACCGAAGCCATGCCCACCAATGCCTGTCAGTGGTTTTATGAGTGCGAGACGTGCCATTCTGTCCTTCGGCCGAAAACGGGTGATTGTTGCGTTTTCTGTTCCTACGGAACGGTGCCATGCCCGCCTGTTCAAGAGGGAGGGCGATCAAACTGCTGCAAAGGCTCCTGACTTTGCGCTGACCAAGAAGTAATGCATTCGCAAGCTGCCACTCACTACATTGATCTCGTACCCAGTACCGCATTGTTTCAATCGAGCAATGTGATTTTTATAGGAGATCTTCATGATTCGCACGCTCAGCATCTTCGTTCTGTCCACTGCCGCAATGGTCCCAGCCTTCTCGATGGACGCTGCCAGATCCGAGGCCAAGCAGATCATTGAACTGCAAAATGGTGAAACGCTCTACGTTTTCAAGAACGGATTGATGGCGAAAGAGAGCCGCTACGGAAGCGTCGCCCACCTCCGCGAGGGCGAAGTGGTTCAAACAGCCGATGGCAAAAGCATCGCGACAAAGGGAAATGAAGTCGCCCTGTTGGCCTCACTTCTGAACAAAGGTCACGGCAGGTAGTTCTTCCCAGGCGGCGGGATAGGTTGGATCGACAACCCGTTCCTTCATCATCATCCCCCCTAGCCAAACAAGGATAGGGGGGGCGTCAAAAAAATCAAAGACAGCGAGGCCATCAGAGCCTTGTGAACAAGTGGCGTTCACGCCAGACACTTTGAGCAGTACGAGAAGCAATGTCTCCTGGCTTGATCATGTTTTGCGGTTTCGTAGACGCAGTGCATTGCCAATCACCGACACTGAGCTCAAGCTCATGGCCAGCGCAGCTATCAACGGCGATAGCAGCCAGCCTGTGAGTGGATACAGCACGCCGGCCGCAACCGGGATGCCCAGCGCGTTGTACAAAAAAGCAAACACCAAGTTTTGCTTCATGTTCCCTACAGTCGCCTCTGACAGAGCACGTGCAATCGCAATTCCGCGCAGATCACCTTTGACCAGCGTGACTTGCGCACTGTTCATCGCAACATCAGTCCCAGTACCCATGGCAACCCCTACATCGGCTTTTGCCAGAGCCGGTGCATCGTTGATGCCGTCACCGGCCATGGCCACCACGCGGCCTTCCTTTTGAAGCCTTTCCACCAGCTGCAGCTTGTCGGCCGGCTTGACCTCGCCGTGCACCTCGTCGATGCCCAAGCGGGCTGCAACAGCCTTGGCCGTGGTCAGTCCGTCGCCGGTCGCCATCACAATGCGCAGGCCGGAGGCCTTGAGCGTCGCCAGCGCTTCCGGCGTGCTGGCCTTGACCGGATCGGACACCGCCAACAGGCCCATCAACTGTCCATCAACAGCCAGGTGCATCACGCTGGCACCTTCAGCGCGCAAGGCCTCCGCCTGCGGCACCAAAGCACTTACCGAAACACCGATCTGCTCCATCAGCGTGGTGTTGCCCAATGCCAACTGACGCCCTGCCACCTGTCCGCGCACGCCGATGCC